>NZ_JBMLSD010000140.1:0-1148 GCF_049240685.1 Flectobacillus sp. | reverse complement strand
TCATCACTCAGCTATGTCTTTACAAATTGCAGATAAAACCTTTCAGTCAAGGTTATTTACGGGAACTGGAAAATTTAGTAGTGCTTCTCTTATGGAAGAAAGCATTTTGGCATCAGGTTCAGAATTGGTAACTGTTGCCCTCAAACGAGTTAGTCTTACAGAAAAAGAAGATGATATTCTGTCATATCTTCAGCACGATTGCATCAATTTACTACCCAATACCTCTGGGGTACGCAATGCCAAAGAAGCCATTTTTGCGGCGCAAGTTGCCCGTGAAGCCTTGGAAACCAACTGGCTTAAACTCGAAATTCATCCTGACCCAAAATACCTCATGCCCGACCCTATCGAGACGCTAAAAGCAGCCGAGGAATTAGTAAAGTTGGGTTTTGTGGTATTACCCTATATTCATGCCGATCCTGTTTTGTGTAAAAGACTCGAAGAGGTTGGCGTAGCCGCAGTTATGCCTTTAGGATCGCCGATTGGCAGTAATAAGGGATTAAAAACGATTGATTTTCTAGAAATAATTATCGAGCAAAGCCGAGTGCCCGTAGTGGTGGATGCTGGAATTGGAGCGCCTTCGGATGCAGCCAAAGCGATGGAATTAGGCGCTGATGCGGTCTTGGTCAACACAGCGATAGCCGTTTCTGAAAATCCTGTTCAAATGGGCTTGGCATTCAAATATGCCGTTGAGGCTGGACGTATGGCGTATGAGGCCAAATTGGCGCCTATGCAACAACAAGCGGTGGCGAGTAGCCCATTAACGACATTTTTGAATTAGTGGAAAATATGGACTTTTATCAAGTTTTTCAACAATATACTTGGGACGAAATCCGTAAGAGTATTTATCAAAAAACACCTCAGGATGTCATAAGAGCACTCCAAAAATCAGGCAAACGAGATTTGGAAGACTTCAAGGCTTTGATTTCACCCGCTGCTACAGGTTTTCTGGAAGAAATGGCTCAACTAAGCCATAGGCTAACTCAAAAGCGTTTTGGCAAAACTATTCAGATGTATGTTCCGCTGTATCTCTCCAATGAGTGTCAGAATATCTGTACCTATTGTGGGTTTAGTTTTGACAACAAAATCAGAAGAAAAACGCTCACCGAAGAAGAGATTTTACAGGAAGTAGCCGTGCTCAAACGCATGGG
>NZ_JBMLSD010000139.1:0-9863 GCF_049240685.1 Flectobacillus sp. | reverse complement strand
ACAACCTTAACCACAAAACAGCCTCGATTATCTCAAACTTCGGCGCTCAGTACACTGCTTCGATTATTTCGAACTTCAATGATAATACTACTGCTTCGATTATTTCGAATTTTTAAGCAATGCCCCCAATTTCACTTTAACACAACATTCAAAACTTAAAATCTCTTATTGCCATGAAATCTATCACAACTAACAAACTCGCTATCAATAAGTCTACTGTGGCTAAATTCAACAACAACCACGATAACCTTAACCACAAAACAGCCTCGATTATCTCAAACTTCGGCGCTCAGTACACTGCTTCGATTATTTCGAACTTCAATGATAATACTACTGCTTCGATTATTTCGAATTTTTAAGCAATGCCCCCAATTTCACTTTAACACAACATTCAAAACTTAAAATCTCTTATTGCCATGAAATCTATCACAACTAACAAACTCGCTATCAATAAGTCTACTGTGGCTAAATTCAACAACAACCACGATAACCTTAACCACAAAACAGCCTCGATTATCTCAAACTTCGGCGCTCAGTATACTGCTTCGATTATTTCGAACTTCAATGATAATACTACCGCTTCGATTATTTCGAATTTTTAGGTAATATCCCAATTGACCGTAGAACAGAAATAATCACAAAAAAGAATCCTTATTTGTAGACAATCGCAAACCGCCATTAATGCGCATTCTAAAATTATGAATCTACAATAACTCAATTTCAAACCGCAAAGTTACATTTGGTCAAAAAGGTACTTTTGACAATCAATCTATCATCAAAATTTCTTAGCTAATATCTTCGGCTCTAGGAGGTATGTAAGTGGCTTCTTACTATTTGAAATGAACCAATGGGAATTTAGGAAATTTCACTAAATAAATGGCGGAAAATACTTAACAATACGAATTACTTAATACGTATATTCCCTTAGGTTCATTTCTTTTAAAATGTGTAAATGTGTTTCAGGAAACATTTTGTACAAAGTAAATACCTTATCGCAAAAAAACTATATTCATCTATGACATTTTCGATGTCTGGTTATTTCGAAGCCCTAAAGCCCCATTTCAAAAAAAACTCCTATCAAACTTTTGGTTCAATAGGAGCGAATAACTTAAAACGAAAAATGTACAGAACCTTTGATTGTAAACTTATCTGGTAATTTACCTGAAGGCGACAAATGATCGAGATAGGTAAGGCGATGGAATGCCTGAAGCCTAAAAATTTTAAAGATATTATCTATTCCATAACCAACTTCAACAAAAGGTACATTAGGATTCAAGCTTGAGAAATTAAACTTCGACTCTAGCATGTTAGCAGGATGGCGTGGATTAAATATCGGCATCGCATCATCCATTAGTTGTTGATTACCTTGTTTTTGGCTACCAAATAGTACATTTGCTGTTGCTAAAAGACGCCATTTGAGTTGGCGAATAGCTGGAATCCTATTAAATAGTAAACCCTCAAAATTATGGTTATACTGTAGCGAAACATACTTATCACTCACAAATTCGAAATAGTGCATCGTATTAAATGCGGCACGGTTGAAAAATATCGTTTGGTTTCCTAAATGCGGATACAACAAAGGAGCGGGCAAATTAGATGGCGTGTAGCCCGCAGTTAACAAATAGGAAGAACGCCCTAGGGTTCCTAATCTAAATGTTTGAAATACTTTTGCCGTAAATTTATGATAATCAAAATCTCCATTAAGTACCCCTTTTAGTCCCTTCTGGTAAGATAAAGTCACAACAGGAACGCGCTTGGTGTCGAGTGTAATACGCTCATTACCATCCATAATAAAAGTTTCATTTTTAGCAAAACGAGCCTCAAGCGTTAAGAATGTATCGTCATAATAATCTCTCGATGGCGAAAGTTTACCCATTTCGGGGTCAGTCCGGTATTTGAATGCAAAAAGTGGGTCAAAGTTTCGTTGTATCAAAGATGCCGAGAGGGTTATTCCTTTGGTAGGTTCGGTTTTGATAAATGCCTCATTTTCGCGACGATAGAAAGCTCCTGAATACAGTCCCCATCGTGTAAAAGCATAGAAAACTTTGTTATCACCAATCAATTCGGGAGTAAGGCCAACTCGTTCCAAATCATAGGCGTGCCTTAAGCCTGCTACCGTCCAGTGTCTTCTCGATAAGATATAATTGACCTCGCCTCCATACTTCATTTTCAAATCGCGCGTACCAATGCCTGCAAAACCTCTAAAAACCCAGTGCTTACTAAAAGAGGCATTCGTTCTAAAGCCCATTCTCAGGCGCATTCCTTCGATACGATTAAAGGCAATTGAATATAAATATGGGCCAATCTCAATCCCATCAAAACGTTTATAGCCACTAGCTACTATTTCCGCAACTTCAACGTAGGTTCTTACAATAGGAACATTCCTCACTGTATCTATCAGTTTGGAGGCCAGAACATCCTGAGCACTAAACGGCTCATGACGAGCTTGTTCCCAGTATTTTGGGTCTGGTTCTTTCGAATCCTCTGCTACCTCTACAGGCACATCATAAAAAGGCAAAGGCTTGGGCTGATTGATTACAAAATCTTTGTTGGAGATATACATTTTGAGAAGCATACCTGCCGAATTTTTTGATATTTCGGCTATATCTATCAAAAAACGTGTTTTGACAGGCAACCATGCTCCTTCCGAAGTTTGGGTGAGCTCCTGTGATATTTTTATTTTGTCTATAAAATTAATATTTGCCTCTTTTCCAACCGTTGCATCTATCTGTACCAATGCGTAAGTAGTTGTATCTATATAAGCCTTCCCCACAAACACTAAATCTTTGTCATTCTTTGGGTCAAACTCCATTCCGTAACAGATATGCCCATCAATATCGGTAGTATCAGACAAATACCACTTATATGCTCCTTTCCAGTTTTCGCCAATTGGCGAAATGATATCTTTTCCTAAAAATGCTACATAATTGCTGTAAAAGTTGTAGTTAGCAAATAGATTTCCTCCCACCAGCTGCGACACAAACCCACCTTCTTTTACGCCAACTCCCTTTACATTATTTTTAACAATCATCTCTTTTTTGCGAGAAGGACTTTCGCGGTAGTAATATTTAGAGACTGTTTCTGAAATAAAAGTTGGAATGACAGCTTTTCCATCTTCTCCTGCTATTTTTTCGAATTTATCAATAGCTCCTTGGATTTGCTTCATTACTTTTTTCTTCTTGAATTTTTCTGAAATATTATCCACATCCAGCTCCATTTTTGAATAAGAATCATACTCATAGGCTGATAGGCGCTTACGGTCATTCTTTTCACTGTTTTCGCGAAGTTTACGAAGAATTTTAAAAGCTGGATTTTCACCCGAATAAACAATTACCTCATCTAATGATTTGGCCTCAGCTGCCAGCTGAAAATCGATGGTTTGGTTTGCAGCATTTTTATCAAGCGCTTTCATTCGTGTCTTGTATCCTACCGAGCTTACATATAGAGAATCGCCTATTTCCTTTGCACGAATGGTAAATATACCTTCAAAGTTAGTTTGAGCACCTATATTTTTACCTTTGATACCGACTGTAGCAAAAGGAAGTGGATCACCATTTTTTGCATCTGTAACTCTACCTTTTATGACGAATTGTGCTTTTGTTGTTAGGGTTGTTAAGATTAGAATGGTTATAATTTTTGTGAATAAAAAGAGGTTTTTTGTGCACATGTATAAGACAAGTGATTTTGATTTTAACATTTCTTGAATAATACCAAGACGGCGATAATGCTTTAAATCAGTGATTAGATATTTTATAAACGGAAACTTAACAGTTGGCTATTAGCGCCAATAATTTAAAGAGATTTTTTATTCAAATTTGGAAAAAGAAACTTAAATATACAATTTATTAATATGACAATCCAAAGACATATTCCCCTCCAACTTACTGAAGATAAGTCGAGCATCAGACCTAATGAAATTTCATATTTGCGACACTGAACGCTTTGTATGTACGAAAAAAACGATACAAATGATTGTGTCTAGGAATTGAATATCTTTTGGAGCAAAACAATTGTGATACTTTTGTAAAAAGCAAAAAGAGGTTGTTAATCTTTACGATAATTCTTTTAAGAATTGGACTAATTTTTGAAAAGCTCGTCCACGGTGTGACATACTGGCTTTTTGTTCCATGCTCATTTCTGCAAATGTTTGTTCGTACCCCTCTGGCACAAAGATAGGGTCATAACCAAAGCCACCTTCGCCTCTCAGCTCAGCTATTATTTGTCCTTCTACGATTCCATCAAATTGGTGAATTTTTCCATCTAAAATCAAAGTAATAACAGTTCTAAATCTTGCTTTACGATTTGCTTTGTCCTTCAAGTTGGTCAAAAGTAATGCAATATTATCAGCGTTGCTACGGTGTGCGCCTGCATATCGGGCCGAATACACCCCTGGCTCGCCATTAAGCGCTTCAACTTCCAATCCAGTATCGTCGGCAAAACAGTTGATATTACCATAATTATCAAACAGGTATTGGGCTTTTTGTAGAGAATTGGCTTCAAGGGTATTACCTGTTTCGGGTAATTCTTCTTTACAGCCTGTAGCTTCGAGAGAGATGAGTTCGAACTGCTCGCCAAGCATAGCTTGAATTTCTTGCAACTTATGGGTATTGTTTGTTGCAAAACATAACTTTTTCAACATAATCATTCAAATTTTAGTTTCGGGCTATACTTTTCATGTCAAAGCCTTCCTCTGTTGAGAAGAAGGCTTTGATACTTTTTGTAAAACTACAAAGAAAACAGTCGAGTACTGCCCTGACTGTCATTATTTTGCAGAAACTACCTCCACTTCAAATTGTAATGAAGAATAAGGAGGTATCACATATACACCTGTACTTTGATTTACACTACCACTACTTGAATACCCAATGTTTGAAGGGAAGATAAACACGGCTTTTTCTCCTACCTTCATTCTAGCAACGCCCTCTTCAAACCCTCTGATGGTGGCATTTGCACCGACAGTAAAGTCCATAGTACCTGCGTCAAATTGAGCATCATAATAGAGTTTATTATTCGCATCCACTTTTCTCATTTCAAAAAGTAATTTTCCTGTGTATTTCAAGGTTACTTTCTTGCCTGCCGTCAAAGACTCTCCGCTAGGATTAGCGCTAGTTACCGCAAATCGCAAATCTGTAGAGGTTTTGGTAAATGATAATTGAGGGAACTTTGTTGCGATATACTTATCAATATTCTCATTTTCGGTGAGTGTACTCAATAAGTCAATCTCAATAATCACAGGATCGCCATTACTTTGAAGTTGGGGGAAAATAAATTTACCTTTATCTCCTACACGCATGATACTCAAAGGATAGTTGAAAACACTGTTATAAGCTCCAAAAATATAATCATACGCAATTTTCTGATTTACTCTTGAACTATCGACGATGGTACCTGCAAGGTTTTTGATAACAAAATTGATAGACGACAAGTCACCAACCACTGGAACACGGCCAGATGGGTTTGAGTTGTTGATTTGGAAATAAAAACCCGAGGCATGTTGCTGTACAGTAAGGTTATTGTCGGCAATATATTTTTTTACAGCTGCTTCATTTTGCTTAAGCTTCTCGGTAGCTGCAGGGTCAGGGTCGCCATTACTCATACACGAAGTCATCAAAAATGCGCAGCCAATCGTTAATAACCAGAAGAATTTTTTCATAATAAATACAATAATTGGGGTTTAAAATTGCATAATGTCATGCCATTGCATACATCTGCCTTTCAAAAATAAAGAGTTAGATGTTAGAGCATCTTATCCTAAAGACTCCAAAGCTAGCAAAATGGTTGTATCAAAACCTCCATTCCTTACAACTTTATCTTTTAAAAGGATTACTTACTCTAATTTCTAACTCTTTTGATAATATTTACTATTAATTATCGCCCACTGCTAAAACTTGTACATCAAAAATCAATGGAGATTCTCCTGGAATTTTGGGTAAAGAGCCTGTAGTACCATAGCCAATAGAAGAAGGGAAAATTAGCGTTGCTTTCTCTCCAACTTTCATTAACTCTACTCCTCGTTGAAAACCTGTGATTGCCGAAGAACCACCGATTGTAATTTTGAATGTATCTGATTTTGCAACATTTGAATCAAAGATAAATCCGTTGAGTAACTTACCCGTATATTTTACTTTAGCGATTTTACCACTAGCCATATAATCACCAGTACCTTCTTGTGTACGAATATATCTTAAGCCGTTACTATAATTACCAGTAAGCGTCAGCTTATTGGTAAGTACGTATCTATCAATATCAGCATTTTCACTATATGCTTTAAACCAACTGACATCAACTTTGATTGGAGAGTTGGCGGGCAAATTAGGGAAGGTTTGTGAACCTAAAGCCTGTGTTGATGGTATAATAAAAGTAGCTTTCTGACTTTCACGAATTAGAGGTAAAATTTTCATAAAGATACTAGTACTACCACCGTACATAAATACAAATGGTTTTGTCTGTGTTGAGCTATCCAATTTAAATCCATCCAATCTCGATATAACATATTGAACTCTTACTGTATCTCCTGTCGCTAAGGATTTGCGCCCACTAGTATCGCCCGCAGTAACTGCATAGTAAATACCATTCGTTGCTTTGGTAAATGATAATGACTGTGAACTTAAATATGTCTGAATTTTGGTTTCGTTCTGCTTAACGATTTCGTCGTTTTCTAGAACGATCGTCGATAAGCATGAACTCACTAGCACTACAATCGCAAACAGCCCCAGCACATATAAACTTTTGATGTTTTTCATCTTTGATGATAATTACAGATTGTTAGATTAAAAATTAGCTTGGAATATCTTTGACTGAAAATTTTGAAGAATAAAGCTATTGGACAATAACAACATCTCAAAGACAGTCTTTCATAGTGTAAAATAACGACAAGCAATTGTGGAATAGTGCTACTTGGCTGTTAAAAACTGTTAAAATTAGCAGTTTTGCACTTTAGTATGAAGGGATTTCCAAAAACAGACAAAAGTGTAAGATGTATCCGAGAATACCGCCTACACTTTTATCGGATAATTACTTACAACCTTGATATTATTTTGATGCAGTGAAATCAATTACTTCAACCTCGAATACCAAAGCAGAGTTACCTGGGATTGGGCCTTGTCCTTGCTCGCCATAACCAATAGCTGGAGGAATAACGAATGTTGCTTTACCACCTTTTTTCATCAAGGTCAATGCTTCGTTAAATCCTGGAATCATTTGTCCGATTGGCATATCGATTGGTTGTTTGCTTTGGTCAAATACTTTACCATCCAAGAATTTACCAACATACATACACTTACAAACGTCTCCTTTTTTAGGGTTAGCGCCAGTACCTTCTGTTGTGATTGAATAATACAAGCCTGAAGGAGTAGTTTTGAAGGTCTTTCCTGATTTTGCGATATAATCTTGAATCAATTTTGGAAGTTGTGTTTTACGCTCTTCAGCCGCTTGTTTTTCTTTTTGAGCATTAGCGGCCATTTCTTTATCAAAATCAGCACGAGTTTGTACTTTCAAGATTTTAACAGCATATTTCAAGTCTGTTCCTTTTTTGATAAAAGGAGGTAATTGCTGAGCACCTTTTGCAAGTGAGTCTACAGGTACATATATTGTTGCACTGTCGCCCTGAGCAAGTAATCTCAAACCATCTTCGAAGCTACCTTTAAAGCCTGATGCACCCGCAGGCTGCACCATAGCACGAGCTGGATTAGCTACAGTTGACTCTTGTAACAATGAATCTGCGCTATTGTAAATTTTTGCGGTAAATGTGATGATATCGCCATCTTTCAATTTCTTTGCCTTATCATCATGATTGTGAATTTGAATCTTCACATTTTCAATTACTTCTACACGATTTTTGTTACATGCAACTACTAAGCTAGCAGCAGCCATAACCATGGTAAGTTTTTTAAGCATTTTTCTGTTTATTATAAAAAATTAATTTAACTCTTGTCAAAATTAAAAGCAGAGCATAAGCTTTTGAATTTATTCTGCTTTCAACAACTCTTCTTTGTATTCGGGAAGGATTGATAACAATTTAGCGACGGTTCCTTCAACTCCCAAACCTGTAGTTTTTCCGCCTGCTGCATTTTTATGGCCTCCTCCATTAAAATATTTGGATGCTAGACCATTCACGGCAAACTGTTCGATAGAGCGGAAAGACATTTTTACTGCTTCGGGACGATCTACAATAATCACCGACATAACCGTGCCTTCTACTTGCAATCCATAATTAACAATACCTTCGGTATCACCAGTTTGAGAATTGAATCGTTTGAGCTCGTCGGCGGTCACAACGAAGAATACCACTTTGTATTCTGGTAAAACAACCATTTTTTCGGACAATACAAATCCTAAAAACTTAAGGCGTTCTACCGAGGTACTATCATAGATTCGACGATGCACCAAATTGGTATTTACCCCAAGTTCCATGATATCAGCTGCGATACGATGTACCTCTGGCGTTGTGCTTGGATGCCTGAACGAGCCAGTATCTGTCATGATACCAGCGTATAGGCTTTCGCCGATAGCGCTATCGATGAGGTGTTTATCTCCCAACAAAACGATTAATTGATAAATCAACTGAGCTGTGGCCGATGCTTTGGTATCGTGATATACAAAGGTAGCAAAGTCTTCAGGGTTGATATGGTGGTCTATCATTACCTTGGTTGCCTTTGCATTTCTTACGTACTCTGCCATAGCCTCGATGCGAGCCAAGGCAGAAAAGTCGAGGCAAAAAATCAAATCGGCCTCGTGGATATATTGTATGGCTTGCTTGTGAGCTTTTGAGTCTTCAAAATTTAGAACCTCATCATTCCCCTGCATCCAGTTCAAAAACTTAGGGTAATCGGATGGAGTGATTACCTGTACTTGATGACCTTTTTTCTTGAGGTAGCCAGCCAAACCCAACGATGACCCCAAGGCATCTGCGTCTGGTTTGAAGTGAGTAGTAATCACAATCCTCTGTGGCGTGGCGATTATCTCACGGAAGGCTTCGAAGTTTTGCATTCTATTAGTGATTTCTCCTAAAAGAGTTTTATTTTTAGTTATTTAGCCCACAAAGTTAGAGAATAGTTTACAGTTTATAATTTATCACTTAGAGATTTTTGAAATATTCGAGTGATTTTGGCTTAAAATTGCTATATTCGGAAGGTAATCATTTGTAAATCAAGCTAGGAGTATATGAATCCGACAAAACCGTATAGTAATTCCTTGGAGGCTTGTTGGAATATTCTTGGAACTTGATATAATCGGATATAATTTTGTACTAAACAAAAATCAAATAATACCCATTTTTATGGCTACTAACAGAACCTTTACAATGATTAAACCAGACGCAGTAGCGGATGGTAACTCAGGTGCAATTATCAAAATGATTGAGGAAGCAGGATTCAAGATTATTGCAATGAAAAAAACATTGTTGACTCCAGCTCAAGCAGGCAAATTTTATGAAGTGCATGCTGAGAGACCATTCTACGCTGATCTTTGCGAATACATGTCTTCTGGTCCTATCGTTCCAATGATTCTTGAAAAAGAAAATGCAGTTCTCGATTTCAGAACACTTATTGGAGCTACCGACCCAGCAAAGGCTGACGAGGGTACTATTCGTAAAATCTTCGCAAAATCGTTGAGCGCCAATGCTATTCATGGTTCTGATTCTGATGAAAATGCGGCTATTGAAGGTGCATTTTTCTTCGCAACTACTGAGCAATACTAATCTTTTGGGTAGTACACTTCAGATTCAACATTTACAACAGAAGCTATCTTTAATGGGTAGCTTTTGTTGTTTGAGATGACTTAGTTTTGTTTATTAGGCTGTAAGCTGTAAGCTGTAGGCTGTAAGCTGTAAGCTGTAGGCTGTAAGCTGTAGGCTGTAAGCTGTA
>NZ_JBMLSD010000138.1:0-17863 GCF_049240685.1 Flectobacillus sp. | reverse complement strand
ATTTGAAGATGGGGTAATTTGATAATTTGAAGATTTGAAGATGGGGTGATTTGAAAATGGGGTAATTTGAAGATGAGGTAATTTGAAGATGGGGTGATTTGAAGATTTGAAAATGAGGTTTTATGCTTCGAAAACGTATTTTCAAATCTTCAAATTGACAAATTCTCAAATTCACCATGATTTGAAGAGTAATACTTCAAAAACAAATTATCAAATCTTCAAATTATCGGATTATCAAATTATCTAATCTTCAAATTTTCCAATTTTCTAATCTTCAAATTTTCAAATCTTCAAATTATCTAATCTTCAAATTATCAAATTATCAAATTCAACACTATCCTTTCAAAATATTATGTCCCATTTTGTCACGCTTGGTTTGCAAATAGCGTTCATTATGTGGATTCGGGGCAATTTCGATTGGCACTGTTTCTACGATTTCGAGACCATAGCCAAAAAGGGCTGCTCTTTTTTTAGGGTTGTTGGAAATCAACCTTATTTTTGCTACGCCCAAATCTCTCAAAATCTGTGCTCCTACGCCATAATCTCTTTCATCCATTTTGAAACCTAATTCCAAATTAGCTTCCACAGTATCACGGCCTTGTTCTTGAAGTTTGTAAGCTTTGAGTTTATTAACTAAACCTATACCTCTTCCTTCTTGGAACATATATAGCACAACTCCTTTTCCAGCTTTCTCGACCATCTCCATGGCATTGTGAAGCTGCGCACCACAATCACATCGGCAAGAACCAAAAATATCGCCAGTAACACATGAGCTATGCACCCGAACCAACACAGGCTCGTCTTTTTCCCAAGTACCTTTTACCAATGCCAAATGATTTTCGCCAGTATTAATTTGTTTGAAAGCAATCAAATCAAAATGCCCCCATTCGGTAGGCATATCTACCCCAATTTCGCGCTTAATCAAAGATTCAGTCTTTAGGCGATATTCAACCAAATCTTTGATTGTAACAAGTTTAAGATTAAACTTATCGGCCATGCGTCTCAAATCAGGAAGGCGAGCCATTGTACCATCCTCATTCAATACCTCGATAAGCACCCCAGAAGGCTTAAAACCCGCCAACTTAGCAAAATCCATTGCTGCTTCGGTATGACCAGTACGACGCAGAACACCCTCTTTACGAGCCTTCAAAGGGAAAATATGACCTGGACGACCCAGCTCCTCGGGCCGTATGTTTTCATCAACTAATGCTTGAATGGTTTTGGCACGATCTGGCGCCGAAATACCCGTAGTACAACCGTGACCTAATAAATCTACCGACACGGTGAATGGTGTCTCGTGTGAGGCTGTGTTATTTCCGACCATCATTTCAAGTCCAAGTTCATGACAACGCTCTTCGGTTAGAGATACGCACATCAACCCACGACCTTCACGAATCATAAAATTAACCATCTCAGGAGTGATTGCCTCTGAGGCACATATCATATCGCCCTCATTTTCACGGTCTTCATCATCTGCAACGATAATTATCTCGCCGTTTTTGATTGCTTCAATAGCCTCCTCAATACTATCTAATTTAATAGCTGACATTTTTTTATTTTTTTGGGGCCGAAACAAAAGTATCAGCAGAGCTTCAATTTGTATAAAATCAGTAAAGTAAAATAGATTTTCTGATTTTTTTACCCTTTGAGAATGTTCTTACCAACACTTTCGTGTCGAATCAATATCATAAATTTGTATTTCATTTAAAACTCCAAAGTTATACTATTTTGTTCCTACTGCGATGCCAATAGGCAGACAAAGGTGATATTTTTTGTATCTTTATCATAAAATATCACCTTGTTCGTTGAATCATTGTCCTCTATTTCTCCTACCTATTTAGGCTTATATACAACATTAGCATAGTTATTGCTCCTACTTTTAATTAAAATTATCCTAAGTTGATTTTTGAGAACATTAAATATGAAATTTTTCAGACTTTCAAATATTACTATTATTAAACTGGTGCTAGTAAATTTATATTTTTTTACTAGTGTCGAAAAAGTATTGAGTCAGTGTAGAAATGTGTCTTCCCCAGATGATGGAGGCTCGTTTGTAGTAACCAATCCTAGGACATTACTAACTTTTACCTACTCTGGTGATGGTAACGGCGACCCCAATAGCATCAATAATACCCCAACGGTAGTTTGCCCCGGACAAGAATTATATTTGAGAGACAACGTAACGGGAGGCTCATTCCCTTCGTTTATTATTAGCTCCTCAAATGATCCTACAGAAGTAGGAACTCCAGTTACCGATCCAAACAAAGAAATTGTCTTAAACGCCCCAACTACTCCTGGAATTTATTATATCAAAAACACAGGAAGTACTGCTATGGGAGGTTACTATAGCTGTAAGGTCATAGAAGTGGCTAATATTTCGGCTCCTGTTTACACGGTCAAAATTTGTAAAGTATCAGGTGGCGACAATGATGTTAAATTTACTTTGCAAGATGCCCCAGAAAACGATTATTTCAGTACTTACAAGTTGATATTTGACTTTTTTGGCTCTACACCAAAAGAGACTTTTCTATCTGTAACGTCCTACCCTTTCTCTAGACAAATCCAAGATTTGGGCTCTTACAATAGCTATAAATTTACGATAGAGGGGGTTACGCAATTAGGTTGTGTTATTTCTAAAACAGAAACATTGACGGCCATAGAATCACCCAACTCACCAAGATTAGCCACCTTGTCGTTGGACACTCCAACTGCCAATACTGTTTCATTGAATATTCTTGGCACACCCAATAGCGAACATAAAGTTTGGGTACGAGAGCCAAGTTTACAAAATACCTATAATACCTCGGGCACACCCGTACTTTCATACACTCCATCGGTATTAAACTATGAAACAAAGACATTTTCGATACCCGATGCCAGTAAACAATACTGTTTCAAGGTAAGTGCCGTGGATGCATGTAATGCCACCATAGTAGAAAGTAGTAATGAAACTTGTACCACTCCTATCAGAGGTCAAACTAAACAAGGAGGGAATACAATCATTTGGACCACAGCACGGACTAATCTGCTTGATAACCCATTTCGCTACTACGAAATCTCAAAAATAGATGGGGCAGGGAATAGTTCTGTACTAAAAACCATTACTAATGTTGGTGATAACTTGTACGATGATAATAATATAGTTTGTGGGATAGCTTATACCTACAAAGTAACAACTTATTATGCTACCTCATCTATCTCTAATACTTTGACCCTAACCAATACATCGCTAACGCCAGAATTACTAGGAAAAGTTGGGAGTACAGTCATAGGTGGCCAGTCTATACGAGTAACGTCCTTAGAAAAAGAAGGAAGTGATTTACCAGCATTTACGACATTCAACTATTATAGAGCCAATAGTCTGAATGGAAGCTATACCAAAGTTCATTCGGATATAAACGCATTTTGGGATGATGCTACTGTGAACCCAAGTTCTCAGCAATATTGTTATTATATGACTTGGACAGGCGGTTGTGGTGAATCGCAGCCTTCCTCAAAAATTTGTCCAATTTTTGCCCAAATGCAAGGTTCTTCTCTTATCTGGACCTCCGAAAGTCCTTTAAGTGATGCCATTGTCGAATATAAAATTTTTAGAGTAGATCCTCGTACCGGAAATCCAATCAATACTCCTGGCTCAGGATTACCTTATTCTAGTAATAGAAATTCACTCAATTTATCTACGCTTAGTATACCCGAAGCCGAAGGACAAACCATTTATTTGGCCATTGAAGGGTTTCCTAATACCTTTCCTCCAACGAGTGTTTCCAACTATATCGAATATCAGCGTCCATCGCTAGTATTATCAGCTCAAGCCTTTACTCCAAATGGAGATGGGCTCAACGACAGCTTTTATGTTCAAGGTAGATTTATCAAAGCTACCAAAATGTCGATTTTTGACCGTTGGGGCAATTTGGTGGTTTTTATCGAAAACACTGATTATCAAAGTAATCCTCAAGCAGGCTGGGATGGCACAAATACCAATGGTACAAAAGTACCCGCAGGAAGCTACGCTTTCCAATTACAGGTTGAAGACCTTTCAGGTAATATTATTACCAAGGAAGGAAGTATTGTGGTCATTTATTAAAAAGAGATTCAATTGCTTAGCTTTGCGCAAACATAAAGACTCAAGCACTAATCATAGAGTTGTTGGTTGCTTAATAGAAGAATTGTAACTTGCAACTTCAAAATTACTATAATCTTGATGAAAGATTTTTTGTATCCACAAATAAAAGTAAACAAGCTATGTTTGATATGATGGGAATGCTTGGAAAGGTAAAAGACCTTCAAGCAAAAATGAAAGAAGCACAAGAAACATTGGGAACAATCGTTGAGACTGGCGAGGCTGGTGCAGGAATGGTAAAAGTCACTGTAAATGGTAAAAAACAATTACTCAAGGTCGAAATCGATGAAGATTTATTAAAACCTGCTGACCGTGAGGTAGTTCAAGATTTGATTGTGGCAGCCACAAATATTGCAATGAGCAATATTGAAGGAAAAATCAAAGACCACCTACAACAAGCTACCAATGGACTCCTTCCCAATATCCCAGGTTTAGATTTAGGAGGAATGTTTTCCTAGAACATGAAATAAATGAGTACAAGAGTCACACTCATTCATCAAATCAATCAATAATTCGCTAGAATGTCCATCAAAATTCAAAATCTTACCAAAGTTTACGGACAGCAAAAAGCTGTTGATAATATATCTTTTGAAGTTCATCAAGGAGAAATTGTAGGTTTTTTGGGACCAAATGGCGCAGGAAAATCTACTACCATGAAAATAGCTACCTGTTATATTCCAGCTACAGAGGGGTCGGTAGAAGTATGTGGGTATGACGTCCAAAAAGCGTCGAAAGAGGTTCGTAAAAGTATTGGTTATCTTCCCGAGCATAATCCGCTCTATCTGGATATGTACGTTAAAGAGTTTTTGAGCTTTATTGGTGGAATTTATCAGATTAAAGGTAATCTTCTTACCCGCCGAATTGAAGAAGTTATTGAATTGGTTGGATTGCAGGTCGAACAGAAGAAAAAAATTGGTCAACTATCCAAAGGATATCGCCAAAGGGTTGGTTTGGCACAAGCCTTGATTCATGACCCCAAGGTATTGATACTTGATGAACCCACAACTGGCCTAGACCCAAATCAACTAGTGGAAATTCGTCAGGTTATTAAAAATATTGGGAAAGAAAAAACGGTTGTTTTCTCTACTCACATTATGCAAGAAGTAGAAGCTATTTGCGACAGAGTAGTAATCATCAATAAAGGAAAAATAGTGGAAGACCAATTGCTTAGCAATTTAGTTCAAGCTGGACAATCATTAGAGGATGCCTTCCGAAAGCTTACCGTTTAGGAAAATGTCATCATTTTAAGCCCTAATGCCGCATGATAAGTTGTGTATGAGGCAATAGGCTTTAGGCTGTAAGCCATAAGCTAAAGAAAAAAGTGTTTTTTATAAAATGATAAAGACCTTTTGCCTAATGCCTATGGCTTACTGCCTAAAGTACTCAAGTTAAATCTTAAATTTTGTCAAAAGCTCTTTTCTAAGCGACCTAAGCCAAAACAAAGTACTAGATAATATTGATTTTTACCTCCAGATACAGCCCCTTTAGGTAATGATAAAACTATCTGCGTCTAAATGAGCAGGAAATAGAGTCCTAAAATTTGTAATATCCTCTTTTGAAAGTAAAACGGTTTGCACTATTTCTTTTTGCGTTTCTGTAAAAAGATATTCTCCTCTAAAATTCAAGACTGCCGAATCTCCCGAAAAAGTCAAATCATTGCCATCTTTACCTACACGATTTACACCAATCACATAACTTTGATTTTCGATGGCTCTGGCCACCAACAACGACTTCCAAGGATAAGCCCTGGCTTCAGGCCAATTGGCTACATAAATCAACACATCATACGCTTGCGCCACATTTCGAGACCAAACAGGAAAACGCAAATCATAGCATATCAAAGGACAAATTTTCCAGCCCTTCCATTCCACTATCAAACGCTTCTCTCCTCCTCGGTAATGCAAATGCTCATTGCCCATCCTAAACAAATGTCGTTTGTCATAAGTGTGATACTGCCCGTCGGGTTGCATCCAAATCATTCGATTAAATACATTTTCAGCTTCTCTTATCATAACGCTCCCCACTACCACCGCATTTGATTGAGCCGCCTGTTGACGCATCCACTTGAATGTAGTCAAATTCATCGGCTCTGCCAGAGATGTATTCATCGAAAATCCTGTACTAAACATTTCTGGAAGCACAATAATATCGGTTTCATTTTCTATTTGAGCTATTTTTTCTTCCAGCATAGCCAAATTCGCAATAGGATTTTCCCAATATAATTCTGTTTGAATCAGCGTAACGCTTAAGTTTTGCATTTTATGAAAGTTTTGAAAAGAAATGTATTATTTCTTCTTTTCTGAAGATTGAAACTTAAAATAACATCAAAAGTAAAGGATGTAAGAATCATTCATCCAATTGTTGTGAATACTTTTATAATTGATGAGTAAAAAAGTATCATTTTGGGGTTTATAAGAAAGCTAATCGACTTCTTTTATGTTGTTAGCTCACCCAAAAACAGAGTTTCTTGTAAATAAGTGTTTTCAAAAACTAACAAATATCAGCTATTTGGGGTTTCTTAAATAATGTTACTGGCATAGTTGATAAACTCGCTTGTCTGTTACAATATTCTTGCCTAATTTTACAAACAGTTTTTAATAGAACAAGAATCTAATTTTTAACGCATAGCGTCCTAAATATCCTAGAATTATCTTAAACAAATGAGAGAAATACAATTCAGAGAGGCTCTTCGTGAAGCCATGACCGAAGAAATGCGTCGTGACCAATCAGTTTTTTTACTTGGAGAAGAAGTAGCCGAATACAATGGTGCTTATAAAGTATCGCAAGGAATGTTGGATGAATTCGGACCAGACCGAGTAATCGATACTCCAATTGCAGAATTAGGTTTTGCAGGGATTGCTGTAGGTGCGGCTGCAAATGGCTTGCGCCCCATCGTTGAATTCATGACATTCAACTTCTCATTGGTAGCCATTGACCAGATTATCAACTCGGCTGCCAAAATGATGTCTATGTCGGGTGGTCAGTATTCTTGTCCAATGGTGTTCCGTGGACCAACAGGAAACGCTGGTCAGTTATCTTCTCAGCACTCTTCTAACTTCGAAAACTGGTATGCCAACACGCCAGGTTTGAAAGTAGTTGTACCTTCAAATCCAGCTGATGCAAAGGGTCTTTTGAAATCCTCTATCCGCGACAATGACCCAGTTATTTTCATGGAGTCTGAATTGATGTATGGAGACAAAGGGCTAGTTCCAGATGGTGAGTACTTAATTCCTATCGGAAAAGCAAATATTGTAAAAGAAGGTACAGACGTGACTATCGTAACTTTCGGCAAAATGTTACCACGCGTGGTTATGCCAGCCGTTGCTGAATTAACTAAAATGGGTATCAATGCGGAAGTAATCGACTTAAGAACTGTTCGTCCTATCGACTACGAAACTGTATTAGCTTCAGTAAAAAGAACTAATCGTTGTGTTGTTGTAGAAGAGGCCAACCCTATTGCTGCACTTTCTTCTGAAATTGCTTACAATATCCAACGTTGGGCTTTTGATTATATGGATGCTCCTGTAATCCGTGTAAACTCAAAAGACCTTCCTCTTCCTTATGCGCCAACGCTTATCGACGAGATTTTGCCAAGCGTACAACGTACTGTAGATGCGGTAAAAGCTGTACTTTATAAGAACTAATTTTCGAAAGAATAAAATTATATTTTGTTGAATTACTAAATAATGAATTTTTATTCAGAGAAACTCAAAAAATCTTAGCCCAAAAAGCTAAGATTTTTTTTTTACTTTTATACAATTACATATCTGTGTACCAACAGACATCATTCTACGATTATAACCGATTTTCATACACTCATAATTATTTAGTACTTTTATACCAACAAAAAGGCACTTTTTTAACTTCTTATTTATCAATTAAGTACAAATTTTCAAGTATGATTTATATCAATCATACCTATTTTTAGTCATTGGTGTACTTGCAATAGTAGTTTTGAACATGTATTTTAGGGACACAATACCCATAAAATTTTATATACATGAAAAATCACTATTTATTTATCGCACTATTTTCTACTATCTTTCTGTTCACACAGTGTAGCGAAGATTTGTCGGTGGAGCCCACCAGCCCTAATCATAACGGTCTCAAAGTAGATATGACTTCAATTTATAGAGGTGTGTACCTCGACAGTCTCAAATACATCGTGGGAGATCAAGGTAAGGAAAATTCAGTCTTGCAGTGGTGTCAATACAACAACTTTACTACTGTAACTTGTTATGACTTGTACACATTACTTGCCACTTCGGCAGGATACCCGAAAGTAGCGGCTTTTATTCGTAAAGCTCGTGAACAATACGGTATAACCACCGTAACAGCATGCATGGGGTCGGCAAGTGCCTTTAGCGGAATGATTAATACCTACAACAATAGCCGCACGGATTCTGTGGAAAGATTCAATTACTCAAACTTAGAATTAGAATGGTGGAATAAAGCAGCTACTTACAAAAAGTATTTGAGTGAATTGCAGGGAATCAAGGCTTGGGGAGATGCTAAAACCCCTCGTATTCCGACTGAAACCTATATTGGCTGGTTTCAAAACCCAACTGGTCAGGAACTCACACAAGCGACTGGCATTGTAAACAATACTGATCGAGTTTTGGTACATGCTTACCAAACTATACCGACGTTTAATTACATGAAAAGTCGATTACAATGGCTTGGCAAAGCAGCCATGGCACAAAACAAGGTTCAGAAGGTAGTTTTCTTATTTAGTGCCGAACCTTCATTTTCTTTCAATTATTTTGTAAACAATAGCTTTGACCAAACCTTTTTGAAAGTCTTATCAGAATATGAAGCTGCATCTTTTACAGGAAAAGACAATCTGGAAATTATTGGATATCAAATTTTTGCTCAATCAGAAGGACGTGCGGCTCGCCCATTAATGATACAATAAACAAGTATACAAAGTTAGATTTTAATGGTATGCTTTTTAGGCATTAGGCTGTAGGCTTTAAGCTGTAGGCATTTGGCTTAAAACAGTGCTTGCTTAGTGCCTATAGAAACTGCAGCTTGCCTATTAAATAATTACACAAATTTAAGTACTCGACCACTGTGCTTGCTTAGTGCCTAGGGCTTACAGCCTAATGCAAACAATTTTTTTTTGCCCATCAATTAAACTAGAAATAAACCAGTAAGAGTGCTAAGCATTGCTAAAACTACAAATAAGTATTTATGGCGATGCTCAGCACTCTTATTTGTATGTTATAAAAAAGAAATCCCCTACCCGCAAGAGCAAGTAGGGGAATATACAATCAGTCAAAATTGCAATATTAAAGAACGATTACGTAGTAGTAACGAGTGCCGTCCATATCTACACCTTCGATTTTTACACGACCTTTACGGTTTTGTAATAAATCAGCTGCTTCCTTGGCATCTTTTACAGCTTTGTCATCGATTTTTGAGATAATCAAACCGCTTTCAACTCCTTGATAACCCAAACGACCTTCAGGGTTTACATCGGTTAATTTAACACCACCCGAAAGTTTCAATTTCGCTTTTTCTGCTTCTGAAAGGTTAGCGATTTTGGCACCAAGATATTCACTTGCAATAGCAGCACCAGCCGATTCACCTTTTACAATGTTGGTATTACCATCTTTATTTTTCAAAACAACATTGAAATCTTTTGTCGAACCATCACGGTTTACAGTAACTACTACTGTTTCACCTGGACGTTTACGACCTACCAATTCCATCAATTTAGAGCTTGATTTTGTTTCAACGCCGTCAACTTTTACGATTACGTCGTTTACTTTCAAACCAGCAGCTTGAGCAGAGCTATTGTTGGCAAAACCACCAACATATACACCTTCGTTTACTTTCAAGCCTTTTTCTTCAGCTACTTTACCCGAAACATCTTGGATACTCACGCCCAAGTAACCACGCTGAACGTTACCATACTTAATCAAGTCAGCTGATACTTTTTTCACAATACTTACAGGTACAGCAAACGAATACCCTGCAAATTGACCTGTACGGCTGTAAATCGCAGTATTGATACCAACTAATTCACCTTTTAAGTTCACCAATGCACCACCTGAGTTGCCTGGGTTTACCGCTGCATCAGTTTGGATAAACGATTCAAGTGGATTTACATCTTCTTTGTCGCGGTCGATAATGTTTTGGCGACCTTTTGCTGATACGATACCAGCAGTTACTGTTGACTCAAGATTGAAAGGGTTACCCACTGCCAATACCCATTCGCCTACTTTCAAAGCATCAGAATCACCGAAGGTTAAAAATGGCAAATTTGTAGCTTTTACTTGAATTACGGCCAAGTCTGTTGAAGGGTCGGTACTTACAACCTTAGCCTTCAATTCACGCTTATCGCCAAGGATTACAGTTACCTCATCGGCATCTTGTACTACGTGGTTATTGGTTACAATATAACCGTCGGCACTGATAATAACACCCGAACCAGAAGCCTCTTGCGCTTCGGGCTGGCGGCGACGTCCTCCACCAAAATCTCCAAATCCGAAGAAGTCCTCGAATGGATCAACCATTTGACGGTTTACTTGACGAGTCATTTTAGTTTTGATATGTACAACGGCAGGAGTTGCTTTCTCTGCTGCAAATGTAAATTCTGTTAATGAACCCGCTGCTGCTCCACTGTTCGACACCATACGAGTAAAGGCAGATGGAGTATCTGAAAACACTGCGTCGGATGAAGACTTTTCGATGAATAACTTATAGGCTCCGAGCGTGGTCGCACTGCTCAAAGCACCAACGATGGCAAGGGTTTTTAAATTATTGTTCATTTCCATTTTTAAATAAAGAGTTTTTAATGTGAACCAGACTCGTACTTTATTTCCTAAACGGTCTAGTGGAATAGATTGTTTTGTTGAAATTTGTAGCTGTTGGCTCTTATTTGTCAAGCAAAAGTTTTTTTCAAAAAAACATTCGGCTTAAACTTGTGAGCTTTCTGACAGTAAACTAATCTGAGCGAGTTTTTTTGATTTCACTACGCTAATTTAACGCAAAATCGAGATTCAAGGTGCACACATTAAAGGCATTTTAACATATTTTAAGAAATCTGTTGCTTTCGCTATTTCGCCAGAGAAAAAAAGAAGGGAATATCCATCCAACTGTTTCTTCAAATTGAAAAAAAGTCAGGGATATTCCCCAATTATTTGGCATAAAAGCAAAGAAAGATATCATTTCTTTTATGCTTCAGATTTACGCATTACAACACCGCAATCTCTTTTACTGCAGGTTTCAATTCTTCTTTTTTCGGTAAACCTACATGTAGAATACCGTCGGTATAAGTAGCTTCAATTTTTTCACCATCTACATTTTTAGGTAAAGTAAATGTGCGCTGGAATTGGCTATAGTTAAACTCCTGACGAGTATATTTTTCGGTTTTTTCCTCCTGTTGTTGTTCCTGAGCTGCCGAAATTGTCAAACGGTTTTCATGAAGACTCAATTTGAAGTTTTCTTTTTTCAATCCTGGTGCTGCTACTTCAATTTCGAATCCTGTTTCTGATTCTTTTACATTAACCGCTGGAATAGATTGGTAATATGAATTGTGAAAATGAGCTTTAGGTAACATAGTATCGAATTGTTTAAAAAGGTTGTTAATGTCGTTGTTAAAAGTTAAATTTCTTTTTACTGCTGGGTTTAGTCTTACGAATGTCATGGCTTTGAATGTTTTATTTTATTAATTGAAAAATCACTTTAAAAGAACTACCGCGCCGTTGCGGTGGTATTAACTTTTTTACAAGTTCTATACCAATTGAAAAATTGATGACATTTTGGCACTTTTTCTTCTTTTTTGTTTAATTTATACAGACATAATGTCATAATCGAGAATTTAGATATCGAATCTTGTCATATCAAATTAACTTTATAAGTAATCGTGCAGAATTAGATTTAACTTTTTTGTTTTAGGCAACAGGCATAAGGCAAAGAATGTTAAATGTTTTTTAGTATCGATAGCTATGTTTTTGCCGAATGCCCAAGGCTCAAAAACTTAAGTTTATTTTACGCACTGACTCAAGCTAAAAAGTTTGATAAAAGTCCAACATCATATTGCTTATTTAGCTAGTTTAGCTTGATTATTGCTTATAATGACTTAGAGGAAATAATATTTATTGATAAAAAATTCTTACTAACACACAAAACTAAAATCTATGTATCAGTTAAAATCTGTACTTGCTGCTTGCATTATATGTATGGTTGTCCAGTTTGGCGTTTTTGGACAACAAAAAAAGAAAAACACCTCAAGTAAAGTGAGCAAAACTACCACAACACAAGCTAATCCATCAAGTACTGCTAATACCCCTCATAACGTCAGTGTGAAGCAATCAACGGGACCACAAACAAGTTCTATGGGTTTTAAAGCCAATAAAATAAGTACTAGAGATGGAAAATTTGGGGTACCCAAAGAAATAGCCCCCGATAGATTTGGATTACGAGGAGGAATAGGACAGGTTGTTCTTTTAGAAGGAGAGCAAACCGATATTATCCCTAGTTTTGAAGTTGGCGCATTTGCTAATATTGGACTTAGCCCCAACAGTCGTTTTCAGCCTGAGATTAATTATCTTTCAAAAGCGACAAAGAAGTTTGACTTAACCAGCCATATCAATATGATTAACATACCTTTGTTATATCAATATCGCTTTGGTTACGATACAAAGAGTTTTTTTATTCAGCTTGGCCCTTATGCTTCTTATCTAACTAGCATGACTTATTCCTTAAATTCAAATACCAATTCTGTTGATTTGAGTGGGTTATCTTTTGGAGACAAAATAGAGATTGGCGCTACTGCAGGAGCAGGATATCGCTTCGATAAGCGATGGTTCGTGGATTTGAGAGCTAATTACAGTTTGAAGAAATTCAAAGATTTTAACAATTTCACAACCGTATCGCTTGGTGTAGGATATGGGTTTTAAGTATTAGTGCTGCATTGTGAATTGTGAATGTAAGGATTTAATTATCAATACCTTAAGTTATCTCGCAACATCTGGTTTAATTTTTGTATTTTAGGCTTTTAGGTATCGACTTTCGGCGGTGGGCTTTGGAAAAAGCATGTCTTTGGTTCTTAAAAACATGTTAAGACTCTTTACTTAGTGCCTAGGCATATAACTTAAATCTTATTTTACACGATTACCTGAGAGAAGAATAATATTTAGAGTGAGACTTATAATTATCAAGTTCCTCACTCTAAATTTATATTTTTTCTATACGTCTACTTCTACGGTATTACGTAAAATATCCTCGAAACTCTCACGAACACGAATTAGTTTTGCTTCACCATTAATGACCAAAACTTCCGCTGGACGAATACGAGAATTGTATTGTGACGACATCGAGAAACAATATGCACCTGCATTTTTCATGGCAATGATATCGCCTTTATTCACTGTATTCATACGGCGCTCGCTTTGCTGACCTTCTGCTGACCAGCTAAAAGTATCTGTTTCGCAGATATAACCCACCACACGGTAATCATCCTGCTGACTGTCGTCTTGGTTAGAGGCGTTAAAAATATCGTGATATGCCCCATACATCATCGGGCGTCCCAAGTGATTTAAGCCTGAGTTTACGCATACAAAAGTCTTGATTGGGTCTTTTTTGACGGTATTTGCCGTTGTCAAGAATGTTCCAGCCTCACTGACCAAAAATTTGCCCGGCTCGAACCATAATTGTAATGGACGACCGTATTCTTGGCAGAAATTTAAAAATGCCGAACTCAAAACTGAACCCAATTCTGCCATATTTGTGGTAATATCGCCGTCTTTGTAAGCCACTTTGAAGCCACCGCCTAAATCTATAATTTCTAAATCTTTGAAATCTTTGGCCATTTCCAAAATCGCTGAAGCTGCTTGCGTAAAAGCATCCGCATTTTTGACATCAGAACCCGTATGTTGATGCAAACCGATGATTTTCATATCATACTTTTTCACGATTTCTAAAATTTGGTCCTTCTGATGAATCGAAATACCGAATTTAGACTCTGGATGAGCCGTCATGATTTTTTCGTTACCACCCCCAAATACATGAGGTTTGATACGAATCAAAGCACCTTTTTTATTACCATACAATTGTCCAAAAGCTTCCAATACATCCAAATTGTCGAGATTGATACGAGCCCCAATTTCAGCTGCCAATTCGATTTCATCAAATGAAACACCACTTGGCGTAAAGGTAATTTGTGACCCCTCATACCCAGCCATCAAAGCCAAACGAAGCTCTTCTGGAGATACCACATCGATTTCGACCCCGTGCTTGCGCATGAGTTTTAGGATAGACAAATTGGTATTGGCTTTACAAGCGTATTTTATCTTTATGTTAACATCTTTGAATGAATCACGAAGAATGCCTATTTTTTCGATAATTTTGTTGGCGTCATATACATATAAAGGCGTACCAAATTTGTCGGCCAACTCGGTTAATTGAATCCCTTGGATGTCGTAATAATGCATTTTTTTGCTATTGTTAAATTCTATTTGTGCCTTTTGTGATCAATTAACAAAGTATATATGCCGATTAGCTAGAAATTCAGAATACTATTTTGTCATTGTTTTCAATAAAAGCTAAATACAAAGATACCCCAATCTTATCACCAACTAAAAACATACCACATGAAAAAATTCTTATTATTCATTTTATTGTTTCAAATAGTACAATTTGTAGCAAGTGCTCAGATTCAGAGTGGGCCAATGGTAGGCTATTCTGAAATGAAAGAAGTAATGCTTTGGGTACAAACTCAAAAGCCTTCAAAAGTGAAATTTGTTTACTGGGACAAGGAAAATCCCGCTATCAAATACAGTACCGCCGAAATCACTACCAATAAACATGATGGTAATGTGGCAAAATTGGTTTGCGACCAAGTAACAATGGGCAAAAAATATGATTATGAGGTTTGGGTAAATGGTAAAAAAGTTGCTCGTAATTATCCCCTTTCCTTCCAGTCGCAAGAGTTGTGGCAATATCGTAAAGACCCCGCTAATTTTAAGTTTGCTTTTGGTAGCTGTAACTATATCAACGAAGCTGAAACTGACCGCCCTGGTCGTGCCTATGGGGGGTATCCCGAAATTTTTACTTCAATTTATCAGAAACAACCTGATTTTATGATGTGGGGTGGCGACAACTTCTATTACCGTGAGCCAGACTGGAACACTCGTACAGGGATGATTCACCGTAATACTCATTCAAGAAGTATTCCTGAAATTCAACCATTGTTGGGAAGCGTCCACCACTATGCTATCTGGGACGACCATGATTATGGTCCAAACGATGCAGATCGCTCTTTCTGGAATAAAAATATGTCTTTGGAAATGTTCAAACTTTTTTGGGCAAACCCTAACTATGTTTTTGAAAATGAAGCTTGTACAGGCACTTTCCAATGGAACGACGTTCAGTTTTTCATGGTAGATAACCGTTGGTTCCGTACACCAAATGATAACCATACTGGCGAACGTGATTTCTTGGGCAAAAAACAAATCGATTGGTTGATTGATGCGCTCATCGGTAGTAAAGCGACTTTCAAATTCATCGTTTGTGGTGGACAAGTAATCAATCCAGCCAAGGTATTCGAAAATATGGCAACTTATGATGCCGAAAGAGCAGAGCTTCTTAAGAAAATTGCGGATGCTAAAGTGCCAGGCGTATTTTTCCTGACTGGCGACCGCCACCATACTTGTTTACAAAAATTAGAAAGAGCAGGAAATCTTTATCCTTTATATGATTTAACAATTTCGCCATTGACGTCTGGACCTTCAAAACCAGTGAAAGACGAAAATAATTCACCAATTGTTGACGGTACATTATACACAGAACGTAACTTTGCAATCTGTGAAGTAACTGGACCTTTGAAAGACAGAGTCTTGAAAATCACAGTGTACGATACCAAAGGAACACAAGTTTGGGTAAAAGATATCCGGGCTAACGAACTAAAATAGTGAAGTTTTAGCTTGTAATATCTCTCAACCAAGGCAGTGGGGCACTAAGTGGTATCGATTTCTGTTATACCAAAAAGAGATAGGATTGTAAATAATTCTTATCCAACATTTAATTATCGAGAACCATGCAAGTAGAATTAGTTAGAGTAGATGATGCTTTTCACTTTGAGGCATCAGGAATGTCAGGAGTACCAGTACATATCGACGCGGCCGAAAATATTGGTGGTACCAACTCAGGCGTCCGCCCGATGGAGCTTTTATTGATGGGCTTAGGTGGCTGTACTGCTATTGATGTCATTTTGATTTTGAAAAAACAACGCCAACGTATCGACGACCTAAAAATCTCGGTATCGGGCGAACGTGTAAAAATCGAAGGAACAGAAATGACTCCATTCCGTAGTATCAATATCCATTTTGCTTTGAAAGGCAATATTACTGAGGCAAAAGCTCAAAAGGCTATTGAATTGTCTATGGAAAAATACTGCTCTGCAACAGCTCAATTGAGCCCTTCGGCTACTATTACGCATACTTATAGCATTGATTTTGCAGAATAGATTTAACTTGTTTGCATTAGGCATTAGGCAAAGAGTTTTAACAACTACAGATATGCTTTTGCCGAAAGCCAAATAGTTGAATCACTAACTTAGAAATACCATCGACAAAACCCTTGTTTGACTTTGGTCAAGCAAGGGTTTTGTGCTAATTTTGGGGTTATTTTGAAAAAAGATTTACAAGAAATTATCCTAAAAATATTGAATCAAAGCACTTCGCATAAATGTTGCTTCAATATCAGTTATAAATACTCCTTATCCCATGCAACAGTATCACGATTTACTCCAACATATTATGGACAACGGTGCGGTAAAAACAGACCGTACTGGCACAGGAACAAAAAGTGTATTTGGCTACCAAATGCGTTTTAACCTTCAAGAAGGTTTTCCGATGGTAACTACCAAAAAAGTACACCTAAAATCGATTATCCACGAATTGTTGTGGTTTATTCAGGGAGATACCAATATAAAATACCTCAAAGACCATGGCGTTAGTATATGGGACGAATGGGCCAACGAAAACGGTGATTTAGGTCCTGTATATGGCAAACAATGGAGAAGCTGGACAGCGCCAAATGGTAAAGTAATCGACCAATTAAAAGAGGTGATTGATACCTTGAAAAAAAGCCCAGACTCACGTCGTATCATTGTTAGTGCATGGAATGTAGGTGAATTATCAGAAATGGCCTTGATGCCTTGTCATGCGCTATTCCAGTTTTATGTTGCGGATAACAAACTTTCATGCCAATTGTACCAGCGCAGTGCAGATGTATTTTTGGGTGTACCTTTCAATATTGCTTCGTATGCCTTGCTGACAATGATGGTTGCACAAGTATGTGATTTGGAACTCGGCGATTTTATTTGGACCGGCGGCGATACGCACATCTATTCAAACCATTATGAGCAAGTAGCCACGCAACTTTCACGTGAGATTCGTCCATTACCAACCATGAAAATTAATCCAGAGGTAAAAGATATCTTCTCTTTCAAGTTTGAAGATTTTACGTTGGAAAACTATAACCCACACCCAGCGATTAAAGCTCCTGTGGCGGTTTAAGTAAAAATGATGAATCGTGAGTGGTGAATTGTGAGATAGTATCATTCAAGCATATAAAACAAAAAAGCGGAAACCAATTTCTTGATTTCCGCTTTTTACTTTTTTATAAAAATCTATTTAGAAAACAGCGCAACGTCTGCTTGCATCATATCTTCTACGAGAGCATTCAAATCAAATTTTGGTTTCCAGTTCAATTTTGTTTGAGCTTTGGTTG
>NZ_JBMLSD010000137.1:0-2596 GCF_049240685.1 Flectobacillus sp. | reverse complement strand
CCATCGTTATTTGGTTAAAATCTTGGTGAATCCATTCGTTTAATGGCAACAAGTTTAACAAAGGGTTATAAATAACTGATTTCAGAAAAGTGATTAGCAATGTGCATAGCGAAGTATTGATCGTATTCCTCTTTACTTAATTCTCCAAAAAATAAGTGTGGTTTTAGGGGACCATTAAACTGTTTAAATTTCAGTATCGAAGCCCTCAGAATGGCGATGCCCTCAGCGGCACTTCCTTCATACGTGAGTTCGGGAGAACCTGGTACGGGAGCGGCTAAGTCGTGGCTCATGTAGCCCTGTTTTAAAAACTTGAAAATAGCCAACTTTCCTACAGTCAGCTGTAGCCACTTGGGCTTGCTTGTTGGGTAGCCACTCATCGAATATTCGATAGTTTGTGCGCAATGTTGCAAGATTCTATATACAGACCAGTTACTTGTCTGAATGGTTTTTGCTTGAGCAAGTGCTTCCAGTTCGGAAAGAACTTCGTCAAGATTTTTTAGGGAAATCGTTGTCATGAGTAAAACTTAGTTGATTGTAATGAAGTAAATTAAGTGCTAAGAAATAAAAAAAGTTCAGTTACACCTAAAAGATGTTAAATGATTTGTGCCTTATTGAAAAAACGACGTGTTTTGAAGAAATAAACGCTATCAAATTATGAAAAGAACAGATGAATTGCTTGAAGAGTTATTGAGGATATTAGCCCGATAAAGTTGTACAAACCTTATCAGGCTTTTCAAGTTGTCCTACTTCACAAACGAAGGGGCAACGGCTTTGGGGCCAATGTTGATTTCGTTCATAAAAACATTTTCTGAATTAGTAATAGTTAAAGGACTTTTGGCAGTTTGAATGCTGATATTGCTGAAATACAGGTTTTTAACCTTTTTTGTCGGGAAGCCTTGTACCACAATGCCGTTATCGTTTGCCTTCTCGCAACTAATGTTGGTAAAGTAAGCGTTTGAAATAGCAGAAGGGAAATTACTTCCTTCGCTCATGTAATTAGAGGTAACAAACAGGCAGTCTTCCACCTCTTTAAAGGCGATGTTTCGGGCATAAATCTGCTTGATATAACCGCCTCGATCAGCATTGGTTTTGAAATAAATACCTCTCTTGAGATAGCCCCAAGCCTTACAATTTTCTATAAAAACATGATGAACTCCTGCCGACATTTCACTCCCTAAAACGAGTGCGTGTAAGCCTTTAAACTGACAATTGCGGATGATAATGTTGTGGCTTGGCATGGTCGCATTGCTTCTACCTTCGTGGTCTCTTCCTGATTTTACAGCGATGTTATCGTCGCCATTATCGAAGGTTACTTTTTCGATTAAGATGTTTTTGGAATATTCGGGGTCAATGCCGTCGTTGTTTTTGTTGTGGGCATGATAACTGACTCCTCGAACGGTAATACTTTGCGATTGTAACAGGTGCAAACACCAAAAAGGGGAGTCCTCAATACGGATGTTTTCGACCAAAATATTTTTACATCTAAAAAATTGAATCAACTGCGGACGTAGAAAATGCCCTTGTCCGAACTGACGCTTTTCGAGTGGAATGTTTTTGTGGTTCATCTCCCGACTAAGCATTTTATCGGCATTTTCTTGTGCTTTGAAACTATTCCAACGCTGACTTCCTTCGCCGTCGATGATGCCTTCGCCTGTGATGGCGATATTGGTGCAATTGATGGCGTAAATCAAAGGGCTGTAATTGTAAAGGAGTGTTCCTTCCCAGCTAGTGAGTACATTGGGATAGTAAATGGGGTTGTCGCTAAACCGAATTTTTGCCCCTTTAGATAACTCCAGACGGACATTGCTCGTAAAATGAATAGGCCCATTAAGCGTAAATATTCCCGCAGGAACTACAATAGTTCCACCTTGATGCTGTTTGCATAGAGCCATTGCCTGATCAAAAAAAGGCTTATTGTCACTAATAGAATCGCCTTTTGCTCCAAGTGTTTGTAGCTCAATGCGGTAGTTTGGGATTTTGGGAAGCTGAATGCTCTGCTCAATGCGGTGCATGGTGGCTTCTGGGAAACTAGCGGTTTGAGCCAAAATATGCAGTGTGCTTAAAATAACAAGGACTAAACTCGTAAACGTTTTCATATCGGAAAGGTATTTGAATATGGAAAATGTTGTAAAATAAAGTCCTTCGTTGCACTTATCCGTTATGGTTTACCCTATTATTTTTCACTCACTAAGTCCTTAAACATTATGTACGTATCCACTAAGCCCAGTTGTTGATGTCTGAATCCTTTAGGAGTTGTACCGATAATCTTGAAACCTGCTTTTTGCCATAGCTTTACGGCTGCGGTGTTGGTGCTGATGACAATGTTGAATTGGATGCCTAAATAGCCTTTTTCTCTAGCAAATTGAATGGAATGTTCACATAAAATGTTACCAATTCCTTTGCCATGATGTTGTGGGTGAACCATATAGCTACCATTGGCAATGTGGTTTCCTAAGTCGATTTGGTTGGGTTTAATAATGTATGTTCCCACAATTTCGTCCTGCTCATTTACGACTACAAAACCGTCCATATAGTCTGCAAACCAATGTTGCTGAAGTGCTTCTTTAGGCGTGTTAGGGTCAAAAACGTAGGTGTC
>NZ_JBMLSD010000136.1:0-2337 GCF_049240685.1 Flectobacillus sp. | reverse complement strand
TGTTTTTCCTGTAGAGACGCAATATTTTGCGTCTAAGGCGAAGACAGAAGCATTTCTAATTACTAAATCACAAATCATTGAATTAAAGGAATATGACAATATGGGATAGAAATTTTTATAAAATGTCGTATTTTGCAATTGAAAATTAGAATGATAAAATTGTCTTTAAAAGTATGAACAGACCGTATAGAATTGAGCCAATTCTTCGCATAAACTGCATCAACGCTTGAAAGAGAATTTCCCCTATCATAATTTTATACGCTTAAACCTTTAACCTTCGGGTTAGATTTCATCCAATTTTTGAAAAACATTTAAGTTAGTGGGCAGAAGAGAATTCAATTTTTGTGTCTAAGGCATTCAGGTATCAGCTTTCGGCGGTGGGCTTTGTAAAAACGCATGGCTGTGGTTAATAAAAACATTTTAACACTCTGTGCCTGTTGCCTTGTCTCTCAACACATAACTTAAATATAATTTTGCACTAATACTTAATTTGATAATCAAGTAAAGGATTATCACAAAGCGAAATAATTACCTAAAAAGCTATAAAAACTATGTTTGATTTTCAAATCAAAGAAAACAACACGGTATTTGATGTTGTGATTGTTGGTTCGGGTGCTGGTGGAGGTATGGCGGCACACGAACTTACCAAAGCAGGAGCAAAAGTCTGCGTTTTGGAAGCAGGTCAGCCCTTCGACCCTGCCGACCCAAAAAACATTACTCAACTCAAGTGGCCGTACGAATCTCCGCGCCGTGGTGCCGGAACCACCCGTCCTTTTGGTGATTTTGATGCTGCTTATGGTGGCTGGGAAATCGAAGGAGAGCCTTACACGCGTGCAGCAGGAACAAAGTTCGACTGGTTCCGTTCGAGAATGGTGGGTGGTCGTACCAACCACTGGGGACGTATCTCTCTTCGTTTTGGACCAGATGACTTCCGTAGAAAAAGTATCGACGGATTGGGCGACGACTGGCCTATTGGCTATGATGATGTGAAGCCCTATTACGACAGACTAGACCGCTTAGTAGGTATTTTCGGTTCTGTTGAAGGTTTGAGAAATGAGCCAGATGGTATTTTCTTACCTCCTCCTAAGCAACGTTTGCACGAGTTGATGTTACAAAAAAGTAACAAACGCTTAGGTATTCCAACTATCCCTTCACGCCTTTCGATTTTGACGAAACCTATCAATAACGAACGTGGACAGTGTTTTTACTGTAACCAATGCGGACGTTCTTGTCAGGCCTATGCCGATTTCTCAAGTTCATCGGTATTGATTAAGCCAGCGCTCAAAACGGGTAATTTAACCATGATTACCTACGCTATGGCTCGTGAGGTATTGACCGACCCAGCTACAGGTTTGGCTACTGGTGTATCTTATGTAAGTACGCTAGATATGCAAGAGCATACAGTCAGAGGTAAAATTGTTATCTTGGCGGCATCGGCAGGTGAAACGGCTCGTTTGTTACTCAACTCAAAATCAGCTCGTTTCCCACAAGGTTTAGCCAACTCTAGTGGTATTGTAGGTCGTTATATCAACGACTCTACAGGGGCCTCTCGCTCTGCAATTATTCCTACTTTGTTTGACAGAAAACGTTACAACGAAGACGGTGTTGGCGGTATGCACGTGTACACACCTTGGTGGGGCGACAACAAAAAACTCGATTTCGCACGTGGGTATCACATCGAATATTGGGGTGGTATGGGTATGCCTGCTTATGGCTTCGGTTGGGGTATCGAAGGTATCAACGGTCGCTTCCCTACTCGCGAAGGTATTACTAAGGCTGCTGGTGGTTATGGAGCATCGTTGAAAGACGATTATCGTCGTTTTTATGGGGCTTATGTAGGTATGGCAGGTCGTGGTGAGCCTATTCCTTTGGAAAGTAATTATTGTGAAATTGACCCGAATGTGGTTGATAAATATGGTATTCCTGTGCTTCGTTTCCACTATAAATGGAGTGATCAAGAAATCAAGCAAGCTAAGCACATGCAGGATACTTTCGAGCAAATTATCCATGAATTGGGAGGTATTGCTTTAGGCCCAAAACCGGGTGCTGACAAAAACTACGGCTTAGAAGACCCAGGAAAAATCATTCACGAAGTAGGCACGGCTCGTATGGGTAACGACCCTAACAAGTCGGTATTGAATAAGCATTGCCAAGCACATGACGTGAAAAACCTTTTTGTTGCTGATGCCGCACCATTTGTTTCGCAGGGTGACAAAAATGCCACTTGGACCATCATGGCGCTTTCGATGCGTACTTCGGAATACATTATCAACGAAGTGAAAAAGAAAAATCTATAGGACATGAGTGGGTAGCAGTGCTGAATTATGAGTTGTGAAT
>NZ_JBMLSD010000135.1:0-23708 GCF_049240685.1 Flectobacillus sp. | reverse complement strand
GGATCAGGCAAAATTAAGCGTAAGCACGCTTTCCATAGCCACATTTTAACAAAAAAATCTACTAAACGTAAGCGTAACTTGGTGCATGATACCTTGGTATCTCCATCAGATATGGACAGAGTTGCTCTAATGTTAGTAATGTAATTTTTTTAGGAATTTTATTCCATTTAGTTATTGTTCAACCAGAAAGCTGGCTCTAAAGATTTCCGTTAAGGAACGCCAAATTTCAAAAAACAAGCAAAATTATGCCACGTAGCGTCAACCACGTAGCGTCGAGAGCAAGACGTAAAAAAGTGCTTAAATTAGCCAAAGGTTTTTACGGAAGAGGTAAAAACGTTTGGACAGTTGCAAAAAACAAGATCGAAAAAGGTCTTCAATATGCTTACCGTGACCGTAAGGTTAAGAAAAGAGATTTCCGCTCATTGTGGATTCAACGTATCAATGCTGCTGCACGTCAAGAAGGTCTTTCTTACTCAGCATTCATGGGTAAATTGAGCAAATCAGGTATTGAATTAAACAGAAAAGTATTAGCTGACTTAGCAATGAACCACCCAGAGGCGTTCAAAGCTATAGTAGCTAAAGTAAAATAGCTCAAAAAGCCGGACTTTCAAGAAAGTTCGGCTTTTTTGATTTTTAATAATACCCTAAGTTTCTATAACCTTAGTTTTGATACCAACACAATTTCCTTCAAGCGGTTTCCCAATTAAGTATACATCAATTTCGATAATACCAAATCGATAAATTTTGATATCTGTTAATAGTGTTTCCAATAAAATTTTCAACTCTTCAGCCGCTTTTACCCACAAAAGCTCTTCTTCGCCAAACCAATCTTCCTTTTTAATCAAAGGCCTAAAAAAAGTCTCAAAATCCCATTCTGAAGTATTTACCTCTGGAGGAATTCCTAAAAACATTTTTAAATTTGCGGCATCTGGTGTACCTTCAATCGCAAATGGCGCATCAAAGAATTCTACCTTTTCATCTGATTCGCTGGGGTAGTAAAGGTCTACTACTAAGTCAGTTATCTTTTGTGCTAAAGATTTATTTGGTAATTCGTGTGACAAATTGATAGCAGTTTCGGTCATAACACTGATTTTTATAGATTTTAATCATATTTTACTTGAATTTATAAAAAGTCTTTCTATTATTGTACTTAACACAAACCAAATTTAAACCCCCATAAAGATGTTAGAGCAACTCATGGGTCTTATCCAAGACCATTCTCAAGATGCAATCGTAAATAATCCTGCTATTCCTAATGAAAAAAACAATGATGCTATGCAAACAATCCTTGGTGCTATAACTGGTGGACTCCAACAGCAGGCACAAGGAGGTGGTTTAGCCAGCGTTATGGGTCTTTTGGGAGGACAAGCAGGAACAAGCGGAGGAAACTTGATGTCTAATCCAATTGTAGCAAATATTACTCAACAAGCAGTAAGTGGCTTGATGCAAAAATTTGGTTTAGAAAACAGCGCAGCCGCCGGAATCGTAAGCCAAGTATTACCTGGGGTTATCGGATCGGTAATCTCAAAAACAAATGACCCTAATGATAATTCATTAAACCTTTCAGATTTTACCTCTGCTTTTAATGATGGTAAATTTGATATGAATGATGTGTCTAACATTGCTGGCAAACTACTTGGTGGAAACTCTGGTGGTCTTGGTGGTATGTTAGGTGGCTTATTCAAATAGTTAGTAAATTATACCGAACCCATCTATATTCCCAAAGGTGTAAGAATTTCTTACACCTTTTTTTTGTTTATTTTAAGAAGAAATAAAAAATCATTAAAACAGTGAGGCTACCTGTATATTTAGATTACAACGCAACAACTCCGATGGATGAAAGGGTATTGTCAGAAATGCTTCCATGGTTTACTCATAACTTTGGTAATGCTGCCTCTCGAAGTCATTTGTACGGATGGCAGGCTGAAGAGGCTGTTTCGGTTGCCCGTGGGCAAATAGCCAGATTATTGGGCACTACCGAAAAAGACATCGTTTTTACCAGCGGAGCTACAGAGTCCAACAACTTGGCGATTAAAGGAGTATTCGAAGCATTTGGCTCAGAAAAAAATCATATTATCACCATCGCCACCGAACATAAAGCTGTCCTCGATGTATGTACCCATTTAGAGCAATTTGGGGCAAAAATTACTGTATTGCTACCTGATTCAGATGGGCAGATTACCCTAGAACAGCTTTCGGATGCCATGGATGCCAACACATTATTGGTTTCGGCTATGTATGCCAACAACGAAACAGGAGTGATTTTCCCAATCGAAGAAATAGCAAAAGTCTGTCGAGAAAGAAATATATTCTTTCATACCGACGCTACGCAGGCTGTTGGTAAGCTCCCCATTAATTTACGAAATACGCCTATCGACCTCTTGAGTTTATCAGCTCACAAACTCTATGGTGCCAAAGGAATTGGAGCTTTGTATGTCAACCGAAATAATCCCCAACTTAAGGTAATAGCACAAATGGATGGTGGCAAACACGAACGAGGAATGCGCTCAGGAACACTCAACGTACCTGGTATAGTTAGTCTAGGCAAAGCCTGCGAATTGGCTAGATTAGAGATGAAAACCAATCAAGAAAAGCTTTATTTTTTGAGGAATAAACTAGAACAATCTATTCTAGCGAAGCTTGAAAACACCTCAGTAAACGGAGGAAATGCCCCAAGATTGGCGCACGTTACGAATATTGCTTTTGGTGGAGTAGATGGCGAAATGCTATTAGGAAATCTCAAAAACATCGCCGTTTCCTCTGGTTCTGCCTGTACATCGGCCTCTGTCCTACCCTCTCATGTGCTCAAGGCTATGGGCATAAACGACGATTTGGCCTATAGTTCTATTCGATTTAGTTTAGGAAAATATACCACCGAAGAAGAAATTGATTTTGCAATCAATCATGTAGTGGAAGTGATTGAAAAAATGAGGTAATCGGATAGAATCCTTAGAAAAAGAGAGTGCTGGATAGGAATCCAGCACTAGCGGGGATATTCTTATTGTCCAATTAATTCACTAAGCTTTACTTGCTTTTCTATTTTTGGTCTCCATTGTTCTTGACTTGACATTGTACCAGATATTTTTTCTTGAAAATAAACTTGATACCAAGTCTTATTATTAAAATCACAAATATCCTTAAAAACCATTTCTGAATGTACCATAAGCTTTAGTATAAACTCCTCCTTAGGCTCCCGATGATTATTGATAACTTGACTTAAAAAGACAGGGGTTACATTAATATCTTTAGCAAATTTGTTCCGTTGCGGATAAACTGCATCGATGTAAATTTCTAAGAAATGGGTAAAATAGCTATTGTTATCATAGACAGGTTCTTTGAGATAATTCTCCATTTGCAATTTTAACTGTAAGAGCTTTGCTCTAATAATTTGCTCCTTAGGGATACTCTTCATCCTCTCTAAACGAGCTTGCATTAATGCAATGGAATCAGTATCTCTCTCTCTCTTATCCTTATATCTAGAATCTACACCATATTCAAAATCATGAGTCATAATATTCTTTTTGCTAATTTTTGTCAAATAGATTAATCAAATCTAGGATTTCTGGCACTTCTAAACTTAGCGTAGCTCCTGTAATCTTCATTTTATATTTTTCTATATAATGTCGAGCTATTTCAGTTTTAGGTTTCAAAGAAACGCAACCCCATTCCCCATATTCAGCAACTGCTATTTTAGCTGCATGAGCGATTAAATTTCCTGCAATTTTGTCAAACTTCTTTTTGTTTCCCTTATTTTCTTTAGAAACAGTTAATAATCTAATGTGAACTCTCAATTCAGAGGGTATTCTTTCCAATGAAATTAGCCCCAAAATTGTCTTTTCGCCTTGGATAACTAATTTGTACACTTCCTCATTTTGTTCTTCTTTCCAATCAAAGAAATATCGCCTCTTCCCCAAAGCTTTATAGTCTGCTTTTTCAATAGGAATTATGTCTATTGGAAATATCTTATTGGTCGAAACTTCTTTAATATTCATTATAATAAAGTTACTAATAGTTTCCATAAAACGGAAACTAAATGCATAAAAGTTTCTGTTTTATGGAAATCATACAAAATTCTTGTCGGCAAACTATAACCAGATAGGAAGCCACTGCTAATTGGGAAATATACCACAGAAGAAGAAATTGATTTTGCAATCAATCATGTAGTGGAAGTGATTGAAAAAATGAGGTAATCGGATAGAATCCTTAGAAAAAGAGAGTGCTGGATAGGAATCCAGCACTAGCGAAAAATGTTATAATTGTTCGTTTAAAATATCATCCCCAAAAACAAAAAACCCTCGTCTAACTTGATTAAACGAGGGTTTTCGATACATAATACAATTTATTACTTCCCTTGCAACAACTGAATATCTGGTGTTGAGTTGTCATCTAAAGTAACTTTACCTCTTTCTTTACGGACGATGCGTGAATAAAGACCTACTTCTTGACTAAACAAGAAGGTAAAGAATAGCTTCGTAAATGACGTATGATATTTCAAATTATCATAAAACTCTGGAGCAATAGCTTTCAACTTTGGAAGGTTATTCCAAGGTACTGAAGGCATATCGTGGTGTTCGTTGTGGTATCCTACGTTCATGTTGATTCCGTTCAATGCACCGTAGTAGCTGTATGTTTCTTGGTTTTTGTCTAATACCAAATAGTGTTCTTGAATCCAACGAGCACCAAGTGGGTGTAAACCAACTGAGAACATAAAACTTGCTCCCATGTAACCTAATGCTGGCCAACCCATTGTGTATACAATGATTGCATCAAATGCCAATTGGCAAACGATATTCATGATTACCCAACGGTCAAATACCGCCAATTCCAAACAACGCAAGGTACGAATAGCTTGGAAAATTGGGAATAATAACAACCACAACGCTTTACCGATGAAATAGTTGTTAATCAATTTTGCTTCCCAGTGATCTGGTAAGTCTGCATCTAGCTCATGAACACCTTGAAATGCATGGTGTTTCAAATGATAGTTTTTGAAAGAAATTGCTGTTGGTGCCAACGATGGAAAGTTTGCAACGATACCTGCATAAACATTCCAAGAGGGCTTTTTGAAAATCAAGTTGTGTGCAGCCTCATGAATACATACAAAAAGTGTATGCGTTGGAAATGCACCGATTAACCAAGCAGCCGCCAAAATAACCCACCATGCTTGATCTTTTACTAGGTATGCCATACCAATTTGCATTGATACACAGCCTAGAATCCAAACGAAAGTCATGGGGTTTTTGGTAATAAGTTTTTTTACTTCTGGGTGAGCTTTTACAATTTCACGTGTACGTGTACGATGTGGTTCGGTACCCGTAACATAGGTAAAATCTTGTTGATATGCCATTAGTTTGGTAATTGTTTAATAGTTATTGTAATGTGACGATTTCAAGCTTCGGGGATTTTTAACGAAAATCTTTCAAATATATGGCGAACTTTGCGTTTTATCAATTTGTTTACGAATTAATGCTTTTTTTAAGCGTTTTAAAATGACATCCATCAACATTCCTATTGGCATCCTTTCTTTTCGAGCTACTTTTTGAGTATTTTCATAAAAATTAAGACTTTCGAAAAAAAAACAGTTTATCCTACCTCAATTTTCAACCATGAAAAAAATTATCTTACCTGTTCTTTTGGCATTTTCTATGGGTCATTCCAACGCTCAAGTGAGTGCAAATCTACCTAAACCAAGCCCGCGTCAGTTGGCTTGGCAACAATTAGAAACTACCGCATTTTTGCATTTTACCGTAAATACCTACACCGATAAAGAATGGGGTGAAGGCGACGAATCTCCTGCAATATTTAATCCAACCAAGCTGGATGTTATGCAATGGGTAAAGGCCTTAAAGGCTGGTGGTTTCAAAATTGCCATTATCACTGCCAAACATCACGACGGCTTTTGTCTTTGGCCTTCAAAGTACACGGAGCATTCTATCAAAAATAGTCCCTACAAAAATGGCAAAGGGGATATCGTAAAAGAGCTCTCGGAGGCTTGTAAAGCTGTTGGTATCAAATTTGGCGTTTATCTCTCTCCTTGGGATAGACACGAAAAAACTTACGGAACTGACGCCTACAATACTTATTACAAAAACCAGTTGAGAGAACTATTAACTAATTATGGTGAAATAGCAGAAGTTTGGTTTGATGGTGCCAAAGGCGAAAATGCCAAAAATATGGAATATGATTTCCAAGGATATTGGAAAATGGTGCGTGAGCTTCAGCCAAAGGCAGTAATGTTTTCGGATGCTGGTCCGGACGTTCGTTGGGTTGGCAATGAAAAAGGAAACGCTGGAGAAACCTGCTGGTCAACCATCAACAATGCAGGACAAGCACCAGGAAAAGCCGATGAACATTACTTGAATACGGGTGACGAGAAAGGGCCAGACTGGATACCTGCCGAAACTGACGTTTCTATCCGTCCTGGATGGTTTTGGCATGAAAAAGAAAATACTAAAGTAAGAACGCCTCAAAATTTGGTTAATCTCTATTATCAGTCGGTAGGAAGAAATAGTTTGTTGTTGTTAAACATCCCCCCTAACCGCGATGGTTTGTTAGAAACAACCGATGTAGATGCTATCAAGAAGTTTCGAGAAATTCTGAATGAAACATTTGCCCATAACCTAGTTAGCAAAAAGCATAAGTTTTTGATAGATAAAAACTTAAGTACTAGTAAAGTCTTGGAAATAAATCAGCCGATAACTTTACAACTCGATAGCGCGAAAGAGTTTGACAGAATCGCCATTCAAGAAAACATTGCTGAGGGGCAACGAATTAAGGCTTTTTTAGTAGAATATTGGGATGGGAAAGCTTGGCAAAAACTAGCAGAAAGTACAACAGTTGGACACAAGCGCCTGCTGCGCTTCCCAAGCATTAAGGCTACACAAGTGCGCTTAACTATCAAAGATGCTTTAGCAAAGGTTCATTTGGCAGAATTTGGTATTTACAAAGCCTCCGCACAAGAATAAGATAAGAACTTCGTTATCAAGGTGTTTGAAAGTTTTTTCAAGCACCTTATTTTTTAATTTGTACTGACATGAAAACATATCTTGCCTCTTTTTGCTTCATCCTCATCTTAACGCTTTCTAATAAGGCACAAAGTCAAGCTTTGAATACAAATACTCCTTATTTAAACAAAAAGGGAGAACTTTTTGTGGCTACAATAAAAAAAGAAGAATCAGACCTAGTATCGATAAAAATTAAAAAATATCTTTTGAATAAAAAGACTAAAACATCCTCTAGTGTTGTCGTGAGCGATTATAACATAGATACACAAACACCTGTCAAAATACTTGAGACCTCCAACGGCACTTTGTATGTTGTTTATTTGACAAAGCCTGTTGTTCATGTCAATCCTAATCCATTCAAAATGAGTGATGATGTTTCTTCAAAAAACAACACTGATAATGCTCCCCGAAACAAAAGGGCTGAGCCACAATTGAATACCCCTCTTAACTTCAAACAATTAAGATACGTATATTCATACAACGGCGGAAAAACATGGTCGGAGAGTAAAGCGATTGAAAACCTAGATGCTTACCATGCTAGTCACACAGATTTATTTGAATTAAAGGAATTTAGTGGAGCGCGGTTGGAGATAAAAGGAGTAAAAAGACTTATCAAAGAAGAAAAAGATCTTGTCTTTAATGTAGTGATTGATAATAAGTAAGTAAAGTTATTTGTATCAGGCAGCAGGCTCCAGACAAAGAGTTGACTCGGCTTTAGGTGGTAAGCTGTAGGTATTGGTCAGGCTCATTCTTTTGCTCAGGGATTAATTCCTTGAGCCAAGCGCTGATCTAATTAGTGGACAAAACGAGGTAGTGTCACTCAGGAATTGTGACTTTTGCCAATATTTTTCTAGGAACAGTTTTAAACTGTTAAAAAAAATAAGTCCAAGACTAAGTCTTGAACTAGAAACTTCAATTTTGTACTGTAATGAGTATCTAATTTTGATAAAACTTTTTATAGCCTAATAAAGAGGCAATTGGGGCTAATAGGTAAGACAGCCACTGTTGGGTTTTTCGAGATAATCCTTCGAAATAAATCGTTCCTTCCATAGATTTTACCCAAATCATACTTTGCCAAAAATTAGCATTTCCATTCTTCATTTTGCCATTTTGCCACATTTGCGCCATAGTTTCAATGAAAGGCTCAATATCATAAGATGGAGTAATGGTACAATACATCACAACAGGTTTATCGGAGGCATTGTAGTTGCGATGCGCTTGAGCTTTGGGTAAAATTAGCGTCTCCCCAGCTTTTACAGTCATTTTTTTATGATTTAATTCATAGGTAAGTTCACCTTCTAAGATTTCATAAATTTCGTCTGATTTTTCGAGGGAATGGCGTGCCAAAGCCACCTGATTGGGTTGCAGACAAATCTTTAATTTGGTATACATTCCGTTAGTGTCGGAACTTACCTCGATAAACTCAAGGAAGTTGCCCTTCTGGTCTTCCATGATTGTGCCTTTTTTTACCATAACCAACAAGGTTTAAACTATTAGTCAACTAACTTAGGCGAAAGCAGACTTAATAGAGGAAAGTATGAATGCTAAATTATGAATGACAACTTGTCTTTGCCTATAAGAGACCGACAGAGTTGTTACTCTTTTTGAGGTAAGTAAAAAAGTTGTTAATTAATAGTCTATCTGTTCTTAGAATGCACTCATCATTAGCAGAATACTGTTGTCGAAGTGTGCTTCAGAAAAAATATTAATTTAATTTTGAGCTTTCAGCTTTGGGAATTTGGCAAAAAAATCTCTTTGTATAAAAAACAATTTGACGCTCGTTGCCTTGTGCCTGTTGGCTAAACACATAACTTCAATTTACTTTCGCATAATTACTTATTTATGGTTGTTAGAAATTTCTTTTTACTTATACTGAAAATTAACATTAAGGCCTTTAAATTTAACTAAAATACAGGTATTCGCCAATTTAGTTTTTTTAAATGCTTTAAAAAGTATTTTAATAATCATTCTGTTTAATAAAAATCAAATTTAACCCACGAACTGCTCGTATCTCTTGATTACAAATCTTCAAATATGACAACCTTCCCTACCATTCATTTTCAGAGCGAAGTTGGACGCAACCATCCACTTAAAGTTTATTATTTATCGGTTCCGCCAGATGTAGTGCAGGCTCTTGGTGGTAAAATGGGAATCAGATTTTTGTGTAGCATCAAGCATATTACTTGGCAAGCAGGATTGGTAGCTTTGGGCGAAGGTTGGGCTTATATCAATCTGAGTACCAAAAGAATGAAAGAAGCTGGATTAAGCTTAGGTTCGATAGTAGAAGTCAAATTAGAACCTGACCAAACTGAATATGGTGCCACGATTCCCGAAGAATTACAGGCTGTATTTGATACCGACCCTGAAGGTTATGCGCGCTTTCAAGGACTCACCAAGGGAATGCAACGATATATTATTCATTATGCTGATGGTGTAAAATCAACTCAATTAAGGATAGAAAGGGCTTTGATGATGATTGAGAATTTAAAAAAATTACCAGTTGGGAAAGAGGAGTTTAGACGTATTTTGGGCAAAAATGACTAAAAAAATATCCCCAAACTTGGATGGCCGCAAGAATGGGGTATTTAAACTCTCATGTATGTAAAAAATCATTTAGTCTCTACTCGAACGCTTTCGCTCATTTTATAACTTGTCCCATCTTTAAAATAAACCTTAATAGCGTATTCCAAATACTGAGGCGCTTTTTCTATTTTTTCAGAAAATTGATTTTTTTCTACTGTTTGCCACGTGCTCAACGACGACCTATTCTCAGCGCGATAAACCACGAAATGAGATACGTTGTTTGAACGACAAGTCCAATCTAAAGTCACCAATTTTTGATTGGAGTCGTAATTTACTTTCAAACCCTCAATTGAGGCCTTGCCATTTTCACCAACATAAAGTATGGATTGAGAAAATTCAGGTTTTGATTTGAGTTTTGCATAATCTTCAGCTTCTACTTTATACTCATATCGCTGCCCACTACTTACTTCTGAATCCTTAAAATTTATGTTAGAATTGAGCAATCCACTGAAGGTTTTTAGGATATCCCACATACCTTTTGGATTCTTTTTATACAAAATATGTAATGAAACGTCGTCGCTTGAACTTGGGATAATGTTTAATCGAATACCATTTTGTTCTACAAGCACTTGCTCAAAAACGGGAGAAGTTGGAGGATTACTATCAGGTAGTTTGGCAAGAACTGCTGGAGAATAATCTGAGTGATTATTACTAAGGTCAACCACCACAATCTTGTAATATAACTGTTTGTTGAGTAATGTTTTGTCAGGAATCGAATCGGTAAATTCAGAATTAGGAATACCAAAAGGAGTTAATAAAGTATAATTTTTGGCATCTTTGCGATAGGCTCGATACACTTTATAAACAGCAACGTCGGGTTCGGTACTGGCAGGCCAATCAATTGTGACTTTACCTTGCAAAGTAGCATTGGCCGAAAGCGAACTCAATGCCCTAGGAGGAGTTCTATCCTCAATATTTGCTACAACGGGCATTGCATAGTTTACATTCCCAGCGGTATCTACAGCCCCCACCACATAGTATCTACCTGTGTAAGGTTCAGGTGAGAAATCGGTAAAACTGAGGTTTTGATTGGATAAAACTTCTTTTTTAATAAAATTAAACGGTCCAGCCACCGAGCCGCCCTTAGCTATTACATAACCTTTGAGGTCGCTAACGCTACCTGCTTTTTCCCATGACACAACAACTTCCTTATTATCTAATACTTTGATTTTAACATTCTTAGGTTTGGCAGGAGGTGTAAAATCCTTGGGCGAACCTATCATGACTTCAGATACTGGACTGTAAACACCAAAAGGGTCGATACCAACGACACGATAATAATATTTACGATAGTTGACTAAATTGGAATCTATGTAGGTAATCAAAGAACTAGGATTAGGGATACCTTTATAAGTCAACGAGTCTTGTTTTAGGGTATGCTCATCTGCTGGGGTTTGGATGTAAGGGTTAGCTGTGATGGTTTTAAAATTCTTACCATCCTCGCTGCGTTCTATCAGGTATCCCGAAAACTCACCATCCAGACTCATTCTATACCAACGAAGTGTCACTTGTGAGTCGCCCTGTAATATACCTGCAGTGATAGGAGCATATACATTGGAGAACTGATTGGCAAACAGCACCACTGTGGCAGTATCTACCTTAATAGCTGATTTAGCATCTGTATCCACCCAAACCTTATACATGATAATATCCTCTGGATTTTTGGGTTCTTTATCGACCCAACGTAAACCAAGTACTGTGGCAGCATTGGCGCTATAATCGGCCGATAACATGGCACTAGCATAACGACTATTTTGTTCATTACTTTTTTGAATAATTCCACCCACACTGGCCTCAAAAGTAGTGCTTGCCTTAGGGTTATACAAAGATTGAACAGCAGCCCCTACATAGCTATCTTGTTTGGAATAACGCTTCTTTACATCCTCAAGCGTCAGAGGTAGAAACTTGTTGGGTGTCAGAAGGGTACTCACTCCCTGGTTAGCATTTTTGGAAATAATCGTTTTTTGAATACGATACCCTTTTTGACTGGCAAAAAGCCACTGCGCTGCACTGGTGGGTGCCCAACGCAATACCACCGAATCTTGATAATTGCGTACAAGTAGTTGAAGTTTGGGATTAGAAGACTTTTGCGCCTGTGTATTTAGACCCATCAGGAACAATAACATGAATATATAAAAAAGTTTTTTCATGACTCATGAGTTTTGTTAAATTGGAAAAAGGGACAAGAGATGCTTTTGTATAATTGCCTAATTATCAAAATCCTCAACCTCTGTTCGTAGCCGAGCACTTTACTTCAGGCTTAAATTCCCCTTGTCCCTTTTCTCTTAAAATTTAAAATATCCCCCTACAATTGGCGACGGAATAAACGCTGCTGTGCCAAAAGTAAAGGTTTTCTCTACCCTATTGATTGGCGCATCGGTATATGGCTTGTAGTCTAGGGTAATATAGGCAGTGGTGCCGCCTGTCCGTGGCTTGAAGTTATAATAACTTGCTGATTGATAACCACTATACAAATCCAAATCGGCATTACTGAAGTTTCGTGCCATAGATGAAGCAGAGGTATTTAAGGTCAAACTTCTGCTCGTTCCTTGTACATTAATATTGGCGAAAACTGAACCAAAACCAAAAGAAACATTTTTCCAATTTCCTAAACTTGCGTTTAGGGATTGACGAGTTTTGAACATATTTTCTCCAAAATTCTTGACTGCATAAAAATCATGATACGCTACTTGATCAACTTTGAAGGCAAAAGAATACATGCGGGTAGGTTCGTCTTCTAATGGAAAAAAAGAAAGTGAAGGCCCGATGATATCGTCCATCCTTAAGACTGAACTAATCATATTGATATTACCAAGCGTTGCTTTTATTCCCCCCGAAGCTGTGGGTTGATTAGCATCCGGCTGATTCACACCCGTTTGTAAGCCATTCAAAGAAGAGTTCAAATAAACAGACCCGATTGTTGACGCTTGCCCCAAAATAGCTTGTCGTTGGATAGATACCGCAACATCTGGCGTGCCAATACCTACGAGTTTTCGTAGTTCCTGAACACCATAGTTGATACCTACTTGTTTAGCACTAAAATTTACCAAAGGAGAGTATACCTCGTTTTGAATATAGGTATCAAAACTTACCAAACCAGGCTTCATCGGACTCGATACACTCAACAAGGGCGGTTGGGTCTTGCCATTGCGCGTATAACCATACAACTCTGCATCATCAAAGTTTTCGGCTGTTCCGCTGGATGGTCTTATATCCATCACCAAATAATCTGCTGATTGAACAGAAGTGGTATTACGATATTCGGCTCTCTCAAAATTTACGGCAGACAGTTTTTCGTTGATAGTACTGTATTTACTAGTTTTGAAAACTATGTCATAGATAACCTTAGATTTTGGAATCGAAGAAGAGGAAGTTGACGAACGATTCAGCGAATTTTTATTGATATAGAAAAAATCCTCTTGGTTTCTTAAAAAAGCTGAGGCCTTAGCCACCGTAACTTTCTCTTTCACCATGGCATTTGCCAAAAGTTGCTGATTAAGATTGATGGCTGAGCCAACAGCACTTTGATAAATCCTACGAATTTCGACACGGTAGGTCTTATCATTTTGTAAATTGTTCGGAATATCAAATTTTACTTGATTTTGTTTGTCATAATACACAGCTGTTGTAAGTGTATCGCCACCGTCTTTCGGAATATATACCGCTTTGTAGATATATTTTCCACTCAAAATATTACTCAATTTTGAGTCGCTACCATCCAAAGTACTGCGAAAGGCCTCATCAGGAATTTGTCCTTCGATGACTCCTTGAGGCAACTGATTTTTCAAAAAGTAATTTTGTCCTTCCAATGGCCAAGTGTAATTTACATTACCAAATTTGATATAATCTGGTTGTTTGGCGGTTGTAAACGCTACTGTTTTTTGTTCAAAACGATTGGCATTATCACCTTTTCCTCCTATTTCTTCTATTCCTAAAGAAATACTAAAATTATGTTTGGAAGTCGAAGCAAAATGTTTGTTTTTTGATAAAATCAATTGTTGGTTATCATTCACCCATTCTGGCGCTTGGAAGCCATCGAAAGTAGTAAGCCGACCGCCATTTTTACTATCTTCAAAAGTTAGTTTGTACTCTTTTAACTTAAAGCGGAAGGTTTTGACGGTATTGTCAGGCATAGCAAGTTCATAGTCTTGTCCAATACTGGTATTGAATGTCACAGTAATGGGCGCATCGGTTTCTACGATATTTTCGCCGTTGGCAGGCGAAATATCACCGATAATTTCGATACCATCTAGGCCGTTATCCTTATTATTGGAAGGTGTACATTGCTCACCAAATGCCAAATCAAAGCCCGTATTTATCTTGATAAGTCCCAAAACATTCCCTTGTACTTTTACCCTACCACTCATCCACATAGGATTAGGAATCCCCCCCTTGAGTACAGCTCCAGCTGTTACCTCGCATATTTTGAAACGACCCGCTGCAAACCAAGAATCTAAATCGATGTAAGCCCCACCGTTCAGATAGGCATACATTTGGGCATTGGCATACCAGCCATTCCAGCCAAGGGCTTGTCCGCCTTGTTCGCATTCAATACCATATTGAAGCGCAGCATCAAAGCCTAAAATTGCTTGCGCATTTAAAGAGAGAATTGCCACCGTTGCATCAAAACTCCCTTGAACTTGTCCCCCGACTAAAATCGAAAACTTAGGAACAGTAGTCAAACGGCCATCTGCATCTGTTGATAGTACAGTTCGAGAGCTCACTTTGTTGTATTGCGCATTTCGGTATTGATCGGCCGCAGCATTAGCTCCACCCATAAAATTACTTACCTCAGCTGGTAGCTCAGGCAAACCTCCCAAATCGTTACCCATTGCGACATAGAATTTAGCTCCTAAATGTGCTTTTACAACAGGAAGGTTCAAATCCAAGATATTGAAAGCAATACGTTTTTGGGCATCGAGCGGATCACCCAATTTGATATGCCAATTTTGAGGGTCAAAATGTACCCGTAAAGGAACCTGCACATTTGTTCCTAAAATACCTGCTGTAATATCAGCATTGACATCGTAGATACCTGGGGCAAGATAATTAAATGCCACAGAACCTTTGACTAAGGTATTGGGGTCATCAGGCAAACCATCTTTACTGATAATATTGATAGAACCAATGGCATTAAAATTATTGAGTGCCCCATTTGAAAATCCAGCTTCGAGACCTACCGAGGCGGTCATAAGTCGAGCATCTGCCACCGACATATATACACGAGCTTTGAGCCCCCAAGCACCCTTTTGTGGCGAATAAATGAGCCCTGTTTTGGTAACACCGGGTTCGTTGTTGAGCTCTAATTTTTCGGCATCGGTAAGCGGTTTATTTGCGATTTTGGCCTCTACCGAGCCTTCTTGTTTCATATTAAAGTATAAACCTCCTCCAAAACCTGTTAAGGTAAGCGGTGGAACCAATACAAAGCCGGGGTTCGTAACCACTGAGGCATCCATATAGCCGTAATAAAAGTCATTAGTATTGCCAAAAATTATATTCGACTCCACTGTGGCAAGATTTGGAATTTTGACTTTTCCCCAACCACTCAAGCCAGTGCCATACTTAGGATTATCATAATAAAATTTGAGTTCTCCTTTTACATTCGCAGGACCAAACTGACCATCAATCGTGAATCTTGAAGGATAAATACCTTTGAAAGATGGAGTTAGTTTTCCATTAATAAAATCTAGACTACCCAATACCTGAACCGTGCCCGATGCATTTGCCAAGCTAGCCTCCTCGCCTCCTACCATTACTTTTATTCCAAACTCGAAGCCCATCCCAATGTTGTTCTTAACAAATTTTGGAGGTATCATCTGAATCGGAAAACCCGCCATTTTGGATTCTTTGGCGCCGTTAGCTACAGCTGAGGTATAAATCATATCTTCGTGCGGACCACCCTTGGCATTTTTATTGGCTGGGTCATCCTGATGCTCGCCAGCAAGCCCTCCTTCCAAGTACCAATTCCCTGTTTGTAGATATATACCACTTCCAGCTAATTCGTCTCCTCCCAAGGCTTTGAAGGTAGACAGAGAAAAGTTTTCAAAGGTTAAATCGGGCACTACCATATTGAGTGGTGGTTGGCTATTTAGGGTCAGTGTCCCATTCAAGGCAAACAAAAACTCAGGATCTTTATCTTTTACAAGTCCAATCGTAAACTGAGAATTTGGGGCAATTTTCATAGTTGCCATAAAAACAGGTACATTGTAGCCCTGTGGCTTGGGTTTAACAAGAATTCTGAGTGTATCGAGCCCATTTCGAAGATTGCAGGTATAATCTAATGCATCTGAACTAATTGGTAATTGAACTTTACCGACCATATTGCCACGAATCAGGGCATTTTTTACAATTAAAACCTCAAAAGAATCTACCGAGAAAGCCAATTTTCCCATTTTTCCAGTAGTGTAGTCTAATAAAGGATAACGTGAGGGAGTAAAGCGCGCGGTAAGCCCATCGCTATCAAAAACCATATTAGAGGCAGCAAAACTGAGGCGATTATTCCCTCCGCCACCCAAAGATTTAGGCAAAAGTACGTCTACCCTTTGCAGATATAATCCTTTGAAGGTATTTCCTCGGTCGCCGTCATATTCGGCTGGTGGGTTAAAATTAGGTGCATTCCGAAAATCAGAGTGGTCATAAAATGCGTCCAAGCCTTTAACAGAAATACCTCCCGCATCTTTTATTCCGAACGTTGGTACTTTGACCGTGGCTACCCAATCATTCCATTTATTAAAATCAAATTTGAGTTGAGTTATCACATCTCCCGGAAGGGTATTTCCGTTATCGTCGTTTAACTCTAAGGTATTTTTTCCTAAATTTAATTCAGCCTCAACATGCACATGGCGTACAGAATCTTCGTCGAGTATGGCATAAGTACCATCATTTTGAGGGTAATGACTTTCTTTGAAAGTAATCGGGGTATATGGAGCTTTAAAGTCTTTTAGAAGATACAAAACTGCGTTTTTGGGAAAAAGCTTATCAGGAAGCATACACATTTCGGTGGCTGCCATCGACAAGAAAGAATTATCCTCAGGCATTTTGACATTGAGTAGTGCCCCCATTTCTGCGCCGTCTGGAGCAATGGTAAAGTAATTGATACCTATCAGCCCAGCACCCGTATTGTAGCCAATAGGTAACGAAATAGCCATTTGCCCTTTGAGGTCGTTCCAAAGCTTGGTAGTTAACAAATCTGTATAGGTTTTGAGATAATCTAGGCTAATGTTTTTGTAAGTAGATAAATCTGGAGGCAATACCCCAGGCATCTGAAAACCCTCATCGCTCCCATTGGCCAAACCTGAAATGGCCTCATTTGCTGCATTTATTTTCAACTTAGAAAATTTCACTTTGATGGGCACATAATTCCAGGTGATTCGACCATTACCATTCCATCCTTCTGGCGATTCAATGGCTTGATCTACTGTCATTTCAAAATTTCCAATTTTGATAGTTTTTCCTGTCAAATCAGTTTGTTTTATAGCCACCAAATCATTTGGAAACTTGGCGTTTTTACACTTTACTGAGCTACTATTTGCCGCTAATAATTCGCCAGCGTTTGCGACCGCACCGATTCTAAAAGTACATACTTCACTTTTTCCATCATTTTGAAGATAGATTTTTTCATTCATATCCTTTGCCACCACCATCCATGCATAGAGTCCGTTGGTGAGTTCGGGATAATTGGCACCAAAAATCAAATTGGGCGCTACCAAATCCTTTTCTGTGTAGGGATTACCAACATTTCGATTAATAGCATTATTGATTGCATCGTTGGGGTTTTGTCCCTCTGGTACTCTAACCAAATAAAAATCATACATGATTTGAGCCCCTGCGATATTTCCAACACAAGGAGTCCAATTAAAGACAATATTTTGTGGATTGCTTGTTTGAATTGGGGTATTAGGCTCACATATCGGACTTGTTAGTCGTGGTGGCTCGATATAAGTAATTGGTATGGTAATACAACCTTTAGGCTCGTTTCCATTAAAAATGGCAGGTCGCTGATTATAAGGCGCAACCTTGATACAGAATTCATAAAATCCTTGAGGAATTAATCCACTTATCAAAGCCTTCGGGTCGATACCCGTGATATCGATGTTATTTTCAGTAAAAAAATTTTGATTGGAACCAAAAATCTCAATCTCTACTGGCACACCATTGCCCGGAAGGGTTATCGGTGAAGACGGCTGATAGGAATCGCGGGTAACGGCTCTCACACCGTTGTTTTGACCCTTTATTTCGCCCAATAACTTCACATCCACTGGGTTGGGATTCCTATTTATCAAAATTACTCTCAACGAATTATTGGCTCCATCAGGAGCATAATCTTTGAGTTTTGGGCTATAAGGGGGAGGAAAAATCGTTTGAACGTTGATTCCTGTAAGGGTTTGACCAATAGCGCCAAACCCTACTCCCATAATTAAGCTCAGAAAAAGGAAAAGTTTTTTCATGGCATTGAATCATTAAAAGTTGAGAGAGTACCCTGCTTGGGTATATACTTCTGTAAAATTTCTTGCTTCAAATTTGAGATCTTTGTTATGAAGTAAAGCTGCACTCAAAGAGAGCTGTTGTTTACCCGAAATTCGAATTCGACCGTTCCACCTTGCGTTTAGAGTATAACCGTTGGCATCTTCCTTCAAAAAATTTTGGTTGTAGTTGAGGTTGAGGCTATTCGAAAAAACTTTAAAATTCTTTGAAATATTCAAACTCGCCCCCACAGACTGCGTGTTGCCGTAAGTCAGAAAATTTTTTATAAAAATTGCCCCAGGACTAAGCGTAAATTTTTGTTTTAGATTATTTCTTAAATAATTAAAAGACAAAAAGAGATTATTAAACTCAAGGAGCTGTTTGGAAACCGTATTATAGTCTGAAGAATTCTGATAACTAGACATCAGATTGAGTGAATGATTTACAACCCTATTTCCCCACGATATCCTCGGAGCCAAGACCAAACTTTGATTTACCTGTTGTATTTTTAGGGTATCAATGATACGATCTGGATTGTTCTGAAAAGTACCGTAATTGGTATACGTCAACATCAATCCAAACTTGGCTGAGGGTTGTAAAGACAAGTTGAGCGAACCGATATTTCTTGTGGTCTGAGTGGCCTTAGTTTTACTTACGTTGTCTTGCTGAATACCATAACTCCCACTCAAATTGATTCGTCCTTGCCAAAAGGAGAAGGAGGGAGAAAAAAGAATTTCTTGTATGTCGTTATTGAAAAAGTAGGCGCCCATTGATTTATAGTCCGTTGAAATCAACCTGTATTGTACCTGCATAGAGGCATATCTTGAACTAAATCTTATACTACTATTAGCAGCATAACCTACCTGTGTACTTCGTTTGAGCAAAAAAAGTTTTTTTAAGAAATCACTGTCTACCGAAATGGTACCGGTCAAGTCTTTGGCATTAATATCTGAGGTATACCCACTTACCCCAATATCTGTCGACCAAGTGACTTTTTTGAAAAGCGTGACCTGCGAAACAATTCCTAAGGTTGTATTTTCGGCAGGTGTAAGACCTTCGGCCGTTGGGATTTTAATCGAGTTTTCTTCATCCCATGCCTTGGTATATATCAAATCCAAAAAATTTTTAGATGATCCATAGCCTACTTTTACTGCGTATCCCATTCGTCGGTAGGATGAGGGCAAACTTGAGAAGTTGTTTCGGGTGGTATCTTTCAAACTTGCTTGTTGAAAACGTCCATACATCGCAGATAAGCGCAACTTGCCGGGATTCAAATCGATACCTGCACCAAAAAACATTCGACCAGCCAAGGTATAATTGGAATAGCTCAAGTTTCGATATCCCAAATGTAGTCGAACCCATTTGTACGATGGACTCATGCCAAACTGTTGAAATGGCCCCGAAAAGGATTGACTTTGCTGGTTAATCAAAAAAAAGAATGGCATTTGAATACCATAAAGCGAAATCACAGGACTAGCAGAAATAGTCCATGAAAAAGGGTCGAGCCGCTGTCTGCCTTCAAGATTTGAATACGTATTAAAACCTAAATTCAAACCTCCTGAAATGCTGATAGGCTTTTGTCCTTTCAAACTTCCCAAATCTTGAGCCAAGAGCGGAATTTGCCAAAAGCATAGTAGTATAAAAAGTTTCTTCATGAGTAGGGCAAAGAAAAATGTTTACCCAAAATAAGTGGGTTTATCTACCTTTATCTATACCCTTTTATAGTCATTAAACAAGCGGTCAAACTACTGAAAATCAATTGTTTAATTTACAAAAATAAAAAACAACTACTTTGTTTTAAAAGCCGTATAACCCTTTTTACACATTGAATATGAGGCAAGCACAACCTTTTCTCTATGACATTTGGCTCGATGTCACCCAAGTAGAGCACTTGAGGAACAAAATAAAATTTACCTAATTTCATTCCTAAACCAGATAAGAATGTGTAGATTTGACACAATGTTTGTAATTATTTAAAATATATCCATTCCCCAATCTATAAAGCCTTGTGCTTTATTACCTCAATTATGAAAAAAGTACTATTTATCATTGCCATGCTTCTGCATATTTCGAGCTACGCTCAGGAGAATGTAAACATTGTTAGTCCCGACAAACAACTTACCGTTAATCTATCACTAAAAGACGGAAAAGCAAGCTACTCTGTTAATTACCAAGGTATTACAGTGCTCGAAAACTCACCATTAGGTCTCAATACGAGTATCGGTGACTTTAGTAAATCTTTGACTTTTGTAAAAAAAGTAGAAAAACAAATTGATAAGACATATCAACAAAATAAAATCAAAAAGTCCAGTATTCATTATGTAGCCAATCAGGTAGTTTGTACCTTTTCAAATGCAGATAAGAGGCTGATGGAAATCACTTTTCAGGTGAGTAACAATGATATTGCCTTCCGATATGGCCTATTTGCTTTTGGTGAAACGGCCAATTGTATTGTAGAAAAAGAGTTGACAGGGTTTAGTTTTCCTTCCAATACAACCACTTTCCTAACACCTCAAGCACCGGCGGGAAGTGGCTGGATGCGCACCAAACCGAGTTATGAGGAAGAGTATGAAGCTGATGCAGCACTTAATCAAAATTCAAAGTACCGATTAGGATATACCTTCCCTGCCTTGTTCCATGTTGGTAAAGAGGCTTGGGCTTTGGTTTCTGAAACGGGCGTTTCGGGGGCTTATTGTGGTTCAAAATTGAGCGAATCAAACAATGGCACCTTCACTGTTTCATTTCCAGAAAAAGATGAAAACAACGGTCACGGCAGTGCCGAGCCAGCCATGGCATTGCCAGCGAACACCCCTTGGCGTACCATTACAGTTGGTACAAGCCTGAAACCAATTGTCGAGACTACTATTCCTTTCGATGTAGTCGAGCCACTTTATGCCCCTTCGCAAGAATACAAGGCAGGACGTGCTACTTGGAGTTGGATTATGTGGCAGGATGAAAGTATGAATTATGATGACCAGATTACCTTTATCGACTTGGCTCAAAAATTAGGTTATGAGTACATCTTAATGGATGCACTCTGGGACAAAAATGTGGGTTATGAGCGTATGGAAGCTTTAATTAAATATGCTCATTCAAAAAAGGTAGATGTCTTTTTGTGGTATAACTCAAACGGTGCATGGAACAATGCCCCTCAAGGACCCAAAAACTGTATGAACAACGCTATTGCGCGTAAAAAAGAAATGAAGTGGTTGAAAGCTCTCGGTGTAAAAGGACTCAAAGTAGATTTCTTCGGAGGGGATAAACAAGAAACCATCCAACTTTATGAAGACATATTGAGCGACGCCAACGAATATGGGCTGATGATTATCTTTCATGGCTGCACGCTCCCTCGTGGTTGGGAACGAATGTACCCGAACTATGTAAGTAGCGAAGCGGTTTTGGCCTCTGAAAACTTGATTTTCAACCAACATTTCGATGATTTTGAAGCTTTTAATGCATCGCTTCATCCCTTTATCAGAAATACTGTCGGAAGTATGGATTTTGGTGGAACTTTGCTCAACAAGCGTCTCAACCGAAATAATAATGGAGGAAGAACTCGTAAAACCACAGATATTTTTCAATTAGCAACGGCCGTATTATTCCAAACTACAGTGCAAAACTTTGCTCTTACACCAAACAACTTAACAGATGTGCCAAGTTTTGAAATTGATTTTATGAAAAAAGTACCAACCACCTGGGATGAAACAGTCTTTATTGATGGATATCCCGGCAAGTACTGCGTATTGGCACGCCGCCATGGAAATGAATGGTATTTGGTAGGTATAAATGCTGAAAAAACAGCCCTTAACCTCAAAGTCAAATTACCCATGTTTGCTGGAAAAACTGTAACAGAATATAATGATGATGAAAAAAGAAACCCAACCATGAAGTCTATCAAGGTATCCACAACTGGAGAAGCTACCCTGACTATCCAACCAGAGGGTGGGCTTATCATCACTCATTAACAATCTTCTCACGAATTGCCTTTGCAACGGCTTCGGTACCGCATTGTACTTGAAGTTTAAAATAGATATTTTTAAGATGACGGCGCACGGTTTCTATCGAAATAGAACACTCGTGCGCTATCATTTTATAAGAATACCCTTTTGTCAAAAACTCTAGCACCTCTTTTTCTCGCTCGGTAAGATGATAAGAATTTTGACTCGAAACAGGTTTTCTGAAAGTTTGCAAAATTCGTTTGGCAATACCTGGAGACATTGGTGCCCCACCTTCAAACAATTGTTTGATTGCCCCAAAAAGCATGCTCGGCGAATCCTTTTTCAGGATATATCCATCTGCCCCATAGCTCAAACAGGCAAATAGGCGATCGTCGTCCTCAAATACCGTATGCATAATTATTTTGATGTGAGGGTATTTTTCCTTCACTAGTTTTACGCCAGTGATTCCATCTATTACAGGCATATCGATATCCATAATTAACAAATCAGGAGATTCGGAGTTGATATGTTTCAAGATATTCTCACAATTATGATGTGTGCCTACCACCAAAAACTCCTCAGCAGAATTAATCAGTAATTCGAGTAATTCACGAAGTTTAGGGTTATCTTCATATATTGCTATTCGATTCATGCGTTTATATTGGCTATAGGCTCCTGCAAATGTTATGAAGACCTGTTAACATCTTAAGAAATTACACAAAATCAAAGTTAAGTACTCGGCCTTAGGCAAAAACATACCTATCGCTTTAAAAACTAGGTAACAGTCTTTGCCTTGTGCCTAAAATACAAAACTTAAATCTCATTTTGCGCACTTACTTATCAAAATACAAAGCAACAGAATAAATAGAACATTGTAAATAACCTTTTTGGGTAACATTGCCTTACTGACTTATGAAAACCTACAAGCACATCATTTTTGACTTTGACGGAACTCTCGCCAATTCTGTTCCTATATTTCTGAAAATCTATAATGAATTGGCTGCTGAAAAAAAGTTTAAACCCATCAACGCCGAGACTATTCCTCAGATTAGGCATCTTTCTTATCTCAAACGAGCCGAATACTTAGGAATACCTCTTTACCAAATCCCTTTTATTATCCCCGTTCTTTATAAAAAATACAAGCAGAATATTTCTTCTCTCCAACCTTATGAAGGAATATTTGAATTTCTGACTACACTCCACCAACAAGGATTTACCTTAGACATCGTTTCGTCAAATAGCCGAGAAAACATCATTCAATTTCTTGAAAATCACAATTTTACCTATTTTAAAAACATTTTCTGTTCAGAAAATTTCATGGGTAAGGATAAAGTACTGAAGAAGCTTCTCAAACATACGAACTATCCAATAGAGCAATGTTTGTACGTTGGGGATGAAAATAGAGATATAGAAGCATGTATGAAAATCAAGATGGACTGCGCTTGGGTAAATTGGGGCTATGAGGACGAATTGCAACCACAGCTCAGGTTTTACCCAAAAGGGCACTTCAAAAATCAGGAAGAGTTAAAAAAATTCCTTTGTTAAAAAATAAATCTAAATCTCTTAAATTCATGTAGGAATCTTATAGAAAAATGGTTTTTTGGCAAAGAATTTGCCGTCAATTAAATTCAGATTCACTTCTTTTTTTAGCATTAATAACTCTTTTTTTAAGTAATCGAGCAGAATAATATTTAAGTTATGTGTTTAGGGACAAGGCAAC
>NZ_JBMLSD010000134.1:14738-25347 GCF_049240685.1 Flectobacillus sp. | reverse complement strand
AATGATGGAACGCTGATTCCTATTTCTCGTGGTAAGAAACGGTTGGTGAAGGAGGCACTAAGGATTTTCTGAAAGAAAAATAGGTTGTTTCCTAATTCTTATAAACCTTAATTCTTTTACCCCACAGACACCCACACCGTAATTTTTGATAGAGATACCCAAATAGTATTTGTACTTTAGCGTTGTAAAAAAACAACTTATCCCAAAAGGACTATAAAAACTATACACATGAAAAAACTATCATTCATTATTTGTTTGTTGATGTCGGTGCAAATGGCTTTTGCGCAGAAAAAAGAAAAAGGCTGGGTATCACTTTTTGATGGAAAATCTTTTGCAGGCTGGCGTGTCAATGAAGAGAATCCTAAGACTTTCTCTATCGAGGATGGTACCATAAAAGTAGCTGGCGAACGTACACACTTATTTTATGAGGGGCCTGTTGGTAATCATGATTTTAAAAATTTTGAACTAAAAATCAAGGCAAAAACATTGCCTGGATCTAATTCTGGCATCTTTATTCACACAGGTTACCAAGCTTCTGGTTGGCCTGAAAAAGGTTATGAAGTGCAAGTAAATCAGACACATACCGACTGGCGCAAAACAGGTAGTTTGTATGGCGTAAATGATGTAAAAGAAAACTTAGCCAAAGATGATGAGTGGTATGAATACCACATTATTGTGAAGGATAAAAGGGTGATTATCAAAATCAATGACAAATTGGCTGTGGACTATACCGAGCCTGAAATACTTCCAGAAGATCGTGGTAAAAAAAGACTTAGCTCTGGTACTATAGCTCTACAAGGTCACGACCCGAAAAGTGTGGCTTATTTTAAAGATATTAGAATTAAGATTTTGAAGTAATTAATGGTTTACACAGGTAATTTTATCATTCCAAGCTGGCGAATCAGTTCGCCAGCTTGGAATAATACTTATTGCATCACTAAAGTATTGGGTTGAAAAGTTTTCCAAGAATGCCAAAACTCTTGATAGGCTTCAATTTTAGGTAATGATGAACCTTCGTATTTGCCAGCAATACATTTTCCATCCATATTCCATACAGCATCAGACTGACTGTCAATTAATTGATTATTTTTCAATACTAATTTTAATGGACCAAACGGACTTTCACTTTTGAATGCATGAAAGCTTTTTTTATCATTTTCTAATACCACTACTATATTTGACTGCTCTAACGTATCATAAATTATTTGGTCTTTTACTAATTGATTCCAATCATAAGCTTTAGCTGTTTTTCCCATAAGAATGCCAATCACCCAAGATTTTGGCTTCCAAGAAAGAGAGTCACGAGTGGTTAGATTACTTTTACCCTTACCAGAATCATAATTTTTCAAACCTGCATATTGTTCCTTAAATTCTGGGTCAGGTTGCATCACAAGGGAATTTGGGTGTATCTGTAACCAAGCTGAAAGACTCATTTGCTCGGAGGATACACTAGGTAAATTAAGTCCTTTAAGTTTTCCAGTAATCGACTCACCTGTAGCTTGTTGCCACCATGAACCCGTTGTTTGGTCTTCGAATATGGCATTGAAATGATCCATTCCTACTAGTCGAAATTGCTCATATTTGCCATTGACAAAAGGCAAATAAACACGTCCTGTACGACAAACGGTGCAATAGGTAATCATCATAGGTGTGCCCCCAACGGTATCTATTACTTGGTGATGATAACCAATCAATTGTATAGGATAGGCCTTGGCTTGTCCGTTATGAACAACGCCAAGTATCAATTTATCTTTAGCAATTTTGTTATCGCTTCCACTTGCCATTATTTTATTTTTAGGTTGATAAAACATATGGTCGGCAGTTAGCTCAAAATTGAATAAATAAACCACTCCTAGCCACAGAAAAGTAAGCCCTCCAAGGATAATTTTGGTAAGTTTTGAGCCTATTTTAAAGTTTTTCCAAAGAGGATATGCCAGTAGTACAATCCCCAAAATGCGTAAATACCAAATGTATTGATGTAAAAAATACGCCAATTCTATGGTATCTGACTGCTGACTTCCAGGAAATGGCATGATAAAATATACTTTCAGTATTTCACTGATAAAAAGAATTAAAAATCCGATAATGAGTTGTACTCTCATAATAGCTTGATAAATAAATGGTTAATAAGTTTGTCTGAAAAGAGTTCTACCCCTTAATATAGGCAATTGGGTCAAAATTAGCATATCCTTCGTCTCTGATTCTTGGTCCTCTGTCGAGATAGGAACTTGCCTCTTGAGGTGCCCATGTTCCTAAACCGTCTACATATCTATTAAACATGCAAAAAGCAGCGGAAATTAATACTGTATCATGAATTTCTTTATCAGTAACTCCATGTTCTTTAGCCGATTGGATATGATTTTCTGTTGCGAATTTTCCTCCTTTTTGTACAGCCGCTGCAATGACGAGCAAAGATTTGAGTTTCTCAGAAATTGGCGCGTGAGACATATCTTTTTTAACCTGTTCTATTAATGTTCCGTCATCTTCCAAGTAGCATTGAGCTGCTGAACCGTGTACCATTTGACAAAAAGTGCAATTATTAAGATAGGAAACATAAGTTGCTATTAATTCTCGCTCGCCTTGAGAGAGACTATTGTTTGTATCTCGTAATAAGATTTCGGCTAAAGCATTAAGCGGTTTGGCTGTTTCTGGACTAAACGCCATCAGACCACGAATACCGGGCAATTGTTCTTCAGAAGGAATGTTAATATATGCCATATTTCTTTGAGTTAAATGATTTTGAAAAGAAGCGAGTCTATAACCGATGATAGACTCGCTCTAGGTTCACTTCCAGTCCATTATTACAATATTTTTGAATCGCTTACTAAATTTTTTGTACGTAAAAGCATGATAAACGCTATAACAAATGCTAGTGAGAATATCATGAGGGATTGTCCTAATCCGCCAAGTATTGACACCAAACTTCCTACAAAAAACACGGCTGTAGCGGTAAAAAATCTCCCAATATTAAAGCATAGCCCTGTTGCGAATCCTCTGACTTGTGCGGGGAAAAGCGCAGGAATAAAGCTCGACAATGCTCCCTGACTAATGCCAAAAAAGAGCGATAACAAGGCTGTTTCTATATAGACCATACCACTAAAGGTCTGATTAGTTAAAAACAATAACATACAAACACTGCTGCACCCTAAGAAAGTACCAAGTAGCGTTTTCTTAAATCCAAATGATTTTATCAGAAAACCAGAAAGTATACCACCTACGATTCCGCCAATTCCCAAAAGCATCATGACAATACCTCTTTCTTGCTGACCTTTTTGACCATTGCTTAATAAACCTTGTACCCATGTAGGTAACCAAGAGAAAATTCCCCAGAGTCCAATAAGTACTGCTCCGAAAATAAGTATTCCCGTCCAAAGGTTTTTCTGGTAATCTATTGATTCTATTGGGGTTATGTTCTTTGTTTTTCCTTGCGATTTTTGCCATTCTGGGGATTCTGGTAAAAAGACAAACATCAAAATAGCGATACCAATTGGGATAAGACCAATCCAAAAAGCTTGATGCCAATAAGGAAATAGAAGGGTAATTCCGCCTGATAGTACAATTCCCAAAGGAAACGAAACCGCCAAAATGCCCAAGATGACAGGTCGATTTTTTTCTGGCCATATTTCAGAAATATAGACCGTGGTCAATAATAAGATTCCCCCAACACCAACGCCAGAGATAAAGCGTAAGGCAAGAAGAACGTACCAGTCTTTCACAAAAACAATAAATACTGTTCCCAAGCCACAAAGTGCTGTTACGATACTCAAGCTAGGTATTCGACCAATTTTATCGCTGGCAAAGCCCATCGTTAAGCCACCGCACATCCAGCCATACAGAAATATGGCATTGATATAAGCGCCATACTCTGAGAGCTTTTGCTCGTCGAGTAATCTGTTCAGTAAATCAGGTAATGCAACTGGCAAATAGGATGACATCATCGTAGAAATACAGCCTCCTAATAAATAACTCAGCATACAAAGCGTAAATGCCAACTTAACCTTGGTTGTGTGAATAGTTGATTTCATAAAGTTGTAAGGTTGTTTTAGCACTTATTATCTTAAGAATTCGTCAAAATTGAGGCTGATATAATACATGCCCCCAACGGCTGGTGACCCGTAAGCTTGAACTACATATTGATTCGTCAAGTTGGCAGCACCCAATTTGATTTTTGTTTTAAGTGATGGAACTGTATAGCTTACCTGTGCATCTAACAAATTATAAGCGCCTATTCTTCCAGGTCTCAACTCTGTAAATGTCCCATACCAATCGAATGCAGTTTGCCAGTGCCATGCCACGCTAAAACCTAATTTGTCAGTAAGTTTTGGATTAGAAAAAGTTACATTGCTCTTCCAAGTTGGCGTATTGAAAGCAGGAATATTGTTTGGATTAGCATCCATTATATTAAAATCTATCCAAGTTGCATTGCCATGTAATTGGTAGTTTTTAGGTAAAGCCCAAGTCAAGCCAGCTGTAACTCCTTGAATAGACACTTTATCTGCGGCGTTGGTGTACAATTGAAAAGCCTTGATATTGCCATTCAAAATGTCTGCGGCTGCTGCTGGGTTTACACTTCCGTCTGGTAATGTTACTGGGCTATTTGGTCTAATTACTACCGAGTTGATGATAAAATCGGTATATTGACTATAGTAATAATTAATGTCAAAAAGCAATTTTGAAGTCAATAATCCTTTATAGCCTACTTCAATACTTTGAACACGTTCGGGTTTGATATAAGGCACATTTGATTTTATCAGTTTATCTTTATTATTGGCTAAAGCTGTAGGAAACGGAACGCCTTTTTGCATATCGGCACCAAATCCACTACCGAAGGCACCCACTGATGCGGCGGTGTAAGAGTTTTCATACACATTCATTCCTTGTGAATTGATTGGTGCACCGCCTAGAATTAAGATTGGACCTACGTCAAGCTTAATATATTGATCACTAATAGTTGGGTTTCTGAAACCAGTTTGATACGAAGCTCTAAAATTATGTCTTTCTGTTGGGGAAAATACTGCAGATGCTCTTGGTGTAAATTGACCATCAAAGTTTTGGTTTTTGTCATATCTTCCTGATAAAGTTACTTTTAACTTATCTTGAAAAAGACTTTTTGAGGCTTGTGTAAACAGCCCAAACTCATCATTGGTGAGGTTTTTACCTTTGTCATCAAATAAAGTACCTTCAGTATCGAGATAGTATTTTCTGTAGTTTCCTCCAACTTGCAAATTGAAGACTTTTACCACTGAACTAAAATCATAGAGTCCTTCTATGTGTTTTAGGCTACAATTACTTTTGATTCCAGCACCTGAAAGTCCTGTCGTTTGAATCAAACGGCTTCGTGCTTCGTCAAAAGCTGCTGTGCCTGGGAGTAGTCTACCTTGGTCGGCAAAGGCTCTTGCTTGTGTTGGATTTTGTGCTGTTACACCACTGATTGTACCATTGAAAGCAGCCGCATAACGCTGAAACCAAGTGGCATCTGCTTTGTCTGGTGTTACGATGTTTCCACTCAAGTCACGTACCCAAGTACGGTTGATTTGCTGTCCCAATGAGCGTGTATTGTAGGAGTTATTTGAAATTTCTTGGTTGGAATACGCTCTGATATAGAACTGACTTCCTTTGAGTTCTAAACGATGCTGGACAAATTGAAAATCATTGATAACGAATCTGTTACTTCCTGTGTACTGAGCTGTTCCTTGATTAAAATTCATTTGGTAAATGGCCTCAAGGTTATCATTAATGCGATAATGCAAAGCACCATTTAGTTTAAGACTATACACACCATAAGTCGCCAAATCTTTTTCTTCATAACCTGTTCTTGAAACTCTACCAATATTAGGTAAGGTTTGAGCCACTTCATCACCATAAATATTCAAGGCATTACGACCTGGGTTGTTTGCTCCACGACTCGCTGCTGGTGTATTTGGGTCGATATCTGTATAGTCATTGGCATACCAATCGGTACCTCTGAGGTAGGAAGCATTGATTTTGAAAGCAAATTTATTATTAAAAACTTTGGCATAACGTAAAGCCAAATCGCTCATGGGTTTTGCACCTAATCCTGTTCCATCACTCACGTGATTGAGACCAAATTTCGTTTGAATGCTTAATCCTTGGTAATCAAAAGGGTTTTTGGTTCGGGTGTTAAGAAGACCATTAAAAGCAATTGGACCATATAGAGCTGAGGCGGCTCCTGCAATTAATTCAGCACTTTCTACGTCCAAATCATGTGGACCAAATAGGTTTCCCATCGCAAAACCTAAGCCTGCTGGTTGGTTATCGATACCGTCGACTAACTGCAAAAATCTTCCGTTTCCTGTGCTATTAAATCCTCTTGTATTGATTTGTTTATAAGTAAGACTACTCGTAACCATATCTAAGGATTTGATATTTTGGAGACCATCGTAATAATTGGCTGAGGGAGTTTGCTGAACTTGGCGAATATCCATTTTCTCGATACTGACAGGCGAACGTAAAATTCGTTCTTCAACACGTGAAGCTGTTACTACAACAGGGTCCAACTCTGAATTTGCTGGAGAAAGTGAAATATCAATAGCTTGATTATTAGTAATATCAACAGTTTTGGCTTCGTAACCAATCATCGTAACCACAATAGTGGCAGGAGTTTTTAGTGATATACTAAAGCTACCATTAGCAGTGGTTTGCGTACCTGCAAGTTTTCCTTTCACTCTGATTGAAACGCCTTGGATGGGCTTTTGCGTTTGAGCATCTGTAATTTTACCTGTTACTGTTGCAACTTGCGCTATGGTTTGAGTGAGGATACTGATAAAAATGAATATAGTTAATATATGTTTTTTCATGTCTAGAGAAATTTAGGATTTTTTCAAATGGTCATAACCTTGTGGTAGGCGCTGATATCCATGATTAACGATACGCTCGCCAAGTTGCTGATAAAAACCACTTTGTGGGTCGGGAGTAAAAGTTGCCATACCATCTACATATCGGTTGTAGAGACAGAATAATGCTGCAATCAACACGGTATCGTGAATTTCGGCGTCGGTTGCACCGTATGACTTGGCTAGTCCAACTGACTCGGGGGTGACGGCTTTTCCGCTGATTTGAACAAGGGATGCAATTTTTAATAAAGCCTTCATTTTATCACTCACAGGCATTTGGTCAATATCCTGTTTCATGATTTCACAAGTTTCTGTTTCTCCAAGTAGCAAATCTGTGGCAGCGGTATGGGCATTAGTACAAAACACACAACCATTTCGGTGTGAAACGATGGTGGCAATAAGCTCTCTTTCGCCTTGTGATAGGGTATTGTCGCCGCGAAGTAACAGTTGCGTTAAATCTCGAATGGGTTGAGCCGTTTCTTGGCTATATTCCAATAAGCCAGTAATGCCTGGCAAATGTTCGGGTAATGATATATGGGGCATAATGGTAATTTCTGTTGGGGATAGACAAAAGAATATCTAGTTGATTAAGTGAAAATTTAACCAACCGATTGAAGAATGACGACAGAGTTCGAAGATTTATCTTGCTCTATTATAGCCTAAAAAGGCCATTTTCTGACCCATTTCCAGATAGTCCTCATTGGCTTGTGGCGCCCAAGTGGCTAATCCATCTACATAGCGATTGAACATACAAAACGCCGCTGCAATTAGCACGGTATCATGCAGTTCACGGTCGCTTGCGCCAGCTTCACGGGCCATGGCAATATCTTCTGGTAAAACGTGTTTACCTCCTTTTTGTACTTTTCCTGCAATGTCCAATAATGCCCTTAGTTTTGGAGAAATGGGCGTTTCAACAAAGTTTTTCTTGATGTCGTCCATTATACTAATATCACAATTCAAATGCGCAACTGCCGCTGCTGCATGTGAAGAATGACAAAAGTGACAGTTGTTGAGATAAGATACATGAGCAGCGATTAGCTCTCTTTCACCACTCGAAAGAGTAGATTCGCCTCTCAATAATACCTCGGCAAGATTGAGTAAAGGTTGTGCGGTGGTTTTATTATAGTCCAAAAGCCCTGAAATACCTGGCAAGGATGGATTGGGTAAAGTGATATATGACATGGTTTTTACTTCAGTTAAAAATGATTGGGCAATACAATTCCAGCCTAACGTAAATAACAATACGTAAGGAAGGTAATTAGTGGGCAAAATAAAATATAAGATTATGCTTTGGGCTTTCAGGTAACGGCTTTTGGCGATGGTTTTTTTAAAAAAAATAACACTCTTTGCCTGTTGCCTAGTGCCAAAACACACAACTTAAATCTAATTTTGCACGAGTACTTGTATTAAACTGAAGCTATTTCGGGAGGCATAAAAACACCTGAGGTATATAGATGAGCATATAAATAAGAGTAGTAGAACAAACTTGGTTTTTTGCTTTCGATGAAATGAAGATATTTGTTTTCCAGACCTACTTTTTGAGGTAAGTAGTTAGATGATAAGTGCTTGCATAAATCTAAAGCCTTTTTTAAGGGCGAACTTTTTTCTGAATGATTATCAGAAAATTGTTGGCTAAGTTCTTCAGAAATAGATTGATACTTTTGTTTAGCCTTATGATTGGTCTTGATCTTGGTATAAAGCGTATCGTTTGAATAACGTTGTTCGATAATATTGTAAAATTCACCCTGATATTCAATTAAACCTTCATGAGAAGTAATATTGGCAAAATCGCTACTGTAGGGCAAAGCAATAGGCATTTTGATTTCTAGCCATTCATCATTTTGAGTAACTGGCGTAGCTTTTTGAATCGACTTGTCAAAACAAAGCAAAACAATGCCAGTGCTAAACATATTGTATAGCAACAGACAGAGAAATGAAATGCTGACAATTTTTTTCAAAGGATATAGTTGAGGTTTTTTCTTACTAAAACAAAAATAAATATTTATTTCATACAATATACTAATAAACGAGGGAAACTTTCATGATTTTCCATCAGTAGCTATATTAATTTGGCTATTGATGGAAAAGTGTAGGTAAAAGATGCTGTTCTGACCAGATATCAGGTACTATCAATTAGAATAGATTTCAAAAATCAACTATTTCGGATTGCGGATATGGGATTGCGGAAATCTAGGATATTTTATTGAAAATGAATGTATTTTTCACAATATCCAAAATCAGCAATCCAATATCCGAAATATTTCCTAAAGACTCATTTTGGTATTACAAATAGGAATCTCTGTAGACTGACTTGGAAAAGGAGTCGTTTTGAGAGGTACTTTGGTAATAGTATTATTTCCTTCTTTGATTTTGATAAACTGATTAGGCTTTAGGTTTTTGAAAACTTGCGTTTTACCTGTTTGAGCCCAAGTAATTTCAAGCTCATCAATTAAGTCACTTTGTCCAATACCTATTTCTCTTCTCAAAGCAGATGCTCCAAAACTTCCTCCAGAGTTTACATCACGATAAACGACTCTTTTGATTCCTTTTTCTCTAAAGGTAACTTTTACATGCGAACCAATCGCCGAACGATTCGTTTCTGTACCTTCCAACTGAATATTAATCCAACGGTTATTATTTTGCCCAGGGTTCAAATACAATGAATTGTTGTAAGAATCGCCAATATAGGCGCCGCCCACTTCAATGAAAATATCGCTATCTCCATCATTGTCAAGATCATTGATGGCTACACCATGCCCTTTTTGCAAATTTCCAACCCTTCCTGAAACGGTGACATCGGCAAACTTTCCATTTCCCATATTTCTAAAAAGTCGGTTGGGAACTAAGGATTTATAATCAGGGTTGCCTGTACCTAAGTACATATCCAAATAACCATCATTGTCAATATCTCCAAAGTTAGAACCCATTGCAAAAACGGATTTATTGAGACCAGCCTCTTTGGTAACATTTGTGAAAGTTCCATCATGGTTATTGTGATACAAATTCATGGTACTGGCTTGGTTAGGAATCCCCAAGGCTTCAGTTGCCGCAGTGTATGGGATAGATGTGTCGAACTGGTAGCCGCAAACAAAAATATCTTGCCAACCATCGTTGTCATAATCCCAGAACCAAATTGGAAAGGTATTAATCTGAATATCATTCAATCCCGACTTTTCAGTGACATCCTCAAACTGAGGAATGTTGTTTTTAATCCCTGTATTTTTTAACAAAGTTCTTCGTCCGCCAATGCCCGAAATGACCAAATCTTGAAGTCCATCATGGTCATAATCAGCCGCACTAACCCCTTTCACAAAGTCGATAATTTGACATTTGGCCATAGCTGCAACTTCGGTAAAAGTGCCGTTTTTATTACTGATAAACAGTTCACAAGGATTATACTCATTCATTCCGCCTGTTTCGTTACCTATAAACAAATCTAACCAACCGTCATTATTAAAATCGCGCCATACGCCCGCCTGAGTGGGATGTTCTGAGAAAAGTCCACTTTCTACGGTTACATCCGTAAAGGTATTATCGCCGTTATTTCTGAGTAAAGAATTGGCTTGTCGACCATAATTCCCCATCCATGCGCCTCTGAGTACGAAAATGTCCAAAAAGCCATCATTGTTATAATCAGCTTGAATCATATTTAAGCCACCTTTAAAGCGCCCTAAATCAGAAATGACTGAGCAATCCATAAAACCGCCTTTAGTATCATTTCTAAAATAGTGCATGGCTCCTTTGAGCCCCCAATC
>NZ_JBMLSD010000134.1:0-14638 GCF_049240685.1 Flectobacillus sp. | reverse complement strand
AACCGCCTTTAGTATCATTTCTAAAATAGTGCATGGCTCCTTTGAGCCCCCAATCGGAGGTGATAATATCGAGATAACCGTCATTATTAAAATCATCGATAATAGTTCCACCAGCCATATTCCGTTTATTAAGTCCCAAATTTGGGGCAATATCTTGGAAAGGTTTTACCTCATATCCTGAATTGTCTTTATCCAAATTAGGAATTAACCATTGCTTGGGTACTTTGTAGGGATAATCTCCCAAGGTCATGTAGGCAATGTTCAACAGCCACATAGATTCGTAATCCTTGGGATTTTGCTCAAGTAGTTTCGCATAAATTTCGACTGCCTTTTGTGAGCCCGTTTTGTTTTGATGAACACCAGCGTTTTTAATAGGTAAAATACATGATTCTGCCGAATGATTACTGATACAATTTTGGCGTTCACCCATTCGTAAGTATGCTACCGCATAGCTTTTGAGTATCTCAGAATAATGTCGATGATCCTCGGATACAGCATGTAAGATTTTCTCAAAAGCATTTACTGCTTCTTTTTCCTGTCCCATTTTCAGAAAACCATTGGCTTTAAAGAAGCTAGCTTGTAACCTCATAGCAGGATCGGGATGCTTGGTCGAAAGCGAGTCAAAGAATACAAACTCCGCTTCTGGGCAAAAAGAATTTTCCTTAACAAAATTTCTATCGTACGCATCTGATAAGTACTGCACCATTTGGTCATTTGAGCTTGACACTAGATAGCATGATTCACTAATGAACAAAGTAAAACATACATATAGGTAATATTTGAATTTCATGTTGATAGCGAGTTGAAAGGAAGCTTTCAATCCACTTGTAGGAGGAAAATCGTGATTGCACTTCACAAAAGGCAGTACTTTTTCCATCGACTGTCGCGTAAGGACACTCGATGTGGATATTTATTTTTTATAAATAGACAACGACTATTTTTTATTCAACAACTACAAATTTTGAGATTGAAAGTTTGATTAGATACAATAAAATTCTCCATAATCATTGTACACAATACTTTCCGAAAAGTAAAGGCACAGCAATTCCAGTCTAATGCAAAATCATACATCAGAAGAATAATTATTTTAAACAGAAGCCATTTCGGGAGGATTGAAAATACTTGAAGCGTACGTGTTTTTGTAGATGTAGGAATCGTAAAATTGATGTTTGATTTTCAGGTGTATACCATCAGAGATGGTTGTAAATGTAGGTGTAATATTTTGTAAATAACTTGAAGATAAAGACTTGCATAATTCTAGCGCCTTTTTGAGAGGCGTACTTTTACCAGAATGGTTATCCGAAAACTGCAAGCTGAAATCATCGGCAAGGGACTGATACCTTTGTTTGGCCGTGCTATTGGTTTTGATTTTGGTATAAAGTGTGTCGTTTGAGTAGTGTTGTTCGATGATATTATAAAACTCGCCTTGGTACTCGATTAAGCCTTCATGTTTTGTCAAATTGGCGAAGTCTCCACTGTAGGGAAGCGCAAGATGCACCTTAATTTCTATCCAACCATCATTTTTGTTAATAGGAGTTGCCTCTTGAATAGTTTTTTTGAAACAAAGCAACACCAGTCCTGTGCTAAACATATTGTATAGCAACAAACACAAGAATGTTATGCTGATGGCTTTTTTCAATAGACAAGTATTAGAGGTATCTTACTATAACAAAAGTAAATATTTATTTCATACAATTTTTGAGATTGCTAAAATTAAATTAAGCCCTTGATTGAAGATTTTCCGCTTTCAAAAGTCAGTTTGGCTCAAAATTGAATTTATTTTATATTTTCTCCAGATAATAATATTCACAATTTCTTAATCTAAACTTGTTGCTCACTTGACAGACTTGGCCCGACACTGCTATTACTTTTGCCCTCGAATTACACTTGATGCCTTCGTGCAAAGAGGTTATCTGTTTTCTATAAATGCTACCAATAATTTGAGGTGTTCGGTTCAAAATCATGAAAAAAACTATCTTTTCTATCCTTTGTCTGTGTGGATTGCTTTCAACGGCTTTGGCACAACAAACGATAAATCCTGTAAGTAGTCAAACGAAAGAGACCAATTGGGTTCAGCGCAAAAACTACTTATTTCTGACTTTGTTGGAGGAATCCAAATCGCTACGTTTACAGTTGGAAGAAGATGAAGTCTTACAAAAACTGGCTGCTCAAAAAAACTCACAACTTGCAGAAGCACTCAAAAATTGCGCTTCAAAGCCCGCTTGCTTAATCGAATCACTTCGATTTTCAGAAGAAGAAATTAAAACTGTATCGCTTCGTTTATCACAATTATGCACTAAAGGTAGTTTGTTAGAAAATCTGGTAAAACTGTCTTTAGCACCATCAATGGCTTATGGAAATATTGATAATCAGGATGTTAATATTTTATTGCAAAAAGCTTGGATGCAAGATGCTCGTGGTGTAAACTGGACAATTGGGGTATATTTGGGTGGTCAAAAACCGAATTATCCGTTGATAGATTCTATTGCTTTTGATATTACTAAAAAAGGTTATTATCAATTGCTGGGCGACCTGACTCGTGCGGTTCAGGCAAAAGTGAATGGCTCAAAACTGTTCTTTTTACCAACACTGACTTCGGCGTTATTTGCCTTAGAAATCAATGAAAGAGAGCAAATCGCAGACTATGAACCTATGGCGAGTGGAGTCAACAAACCTGTTGTTGACCGACTCAAAACGATTGCTTGGAACAAATATCCGTATTCACTGATTTTGGTGCCTGGTGCTGGTCCTGACATAAAGGATATGCCTTTGAGTGCCGAAGGAATGATGCGTTGTCGTGTGGCAGCAGTTAGATATTTCGAAGGAAAAGCTCCTCTCATTGTTGTATCTGGTGGGAAAGTACATCCTTACAAAACGCCTTATAATGAGGCAATTGAGATGAAAAAATATATGGTCGAAAAGCTTCATGTACCTGCCAATGCCATTTTGGTAGAACCACATGCTCGCCATACTACGACCAATATGCGTAATACCGCTCGTTTGATTTTCCAGTACGGAATACCAGCAGATAAACCATGTATTACTTCAACGTCGGTTTCTCAAAGTCAATATATCCATGAGTTGAATTTGGATAAACGATGTGAAAAAGAATTGGGATATGTGCCTTATCGTAAAGGAAAACGTATTTCTGAAACCGAAGCGGAATTTTATCCATTAATTGAATCCATGATGCTTAACTCATTGGAGCCAATGGACCCGTAATAGGTCGTAACACTTCATCTTTATTTTATGCAATTATCTATATTAATCAAATACCCACTGATGATGGGATTGTTGGCTACGTCTTTTTTGTGGGGAGCAAGCCAATTACCTGAGATTTCTATTCAGTTAGAAAAAACCTTTAACCTCGATTCATTGGGTGCTGGACAAGGAATCAGTCGTATTGGAAATCAGTACTTTGCTTATGGTGACCGTGAAATTGGGGTGATTCGTGAGTATAAACGTCTTGGCGATTCATTGGCCTATCAGCACAAAGAAATAGCCTTGAGCATTGATGGAAAAGATGTAATTGGGCATCCCACAGGAATAGCTTATCATAAAGGACTGCCTACGTTTATTGGCAACAGCGTGCGCCTAAACCCCGAAGGAACACAATGGAAGGCTGTTATTTACCAAGTAGATTGGAAAGGTTTGCAAAATACCAGAAAGCTCGATAACAACCTTATCTCGATAATCGACGACGATGCTTGTATCCAAGGCACTCGCCCCGAATATGTACAATACAAAAAACAGTGGTATGTCGCTACCGCTGATTATGGTAATCGCAAAAACGAAGTACGTTTATACAATCCGTTAGCGCTGGCAAAAGCGCAAAAGACCTCCGAAAAAGGAGTTTTATACAAAAAGTTTTCGTGTGGAGCTTTTGTACAAAATCTTTTATGGATACCCGAAAAGAAAATACTGGTTTTGATTCAAAATCAAATTGAAGGACGACGCTGGCGCTTCAGTTTTTTGGATTTTGAAAAATCCATCGAAACAGGAGAACAGGTGGTTTTAAAAACAATAGATATTGACAAAGCCGATGAATTAGAAGGGTTTACCCTTTCTGGCAACCTTCTAGAAGGTTTTGCAGTGACCTCTTCACGCCGTATGAATACTACATTTATCCGCTTACAATGGTAATGTATCACAACAAAATTTAATTCCATTTTTTATGCAAAACATTTTACAAAAACAGCTTGTCCTGAAGGCGCTATTATGCTTGTGCCTATCGGGTACGGTAGCTGTTATGCCAACCCAATCCGTAATGTCGGCAACCTTGGGCAAAATGGCAAATCCTGTTACTGGAACCGTAACTACGTCCAAAGGTGAGCCTTTGGCTGGCGTAAACGTGTATGACAAGACTTCCAAAAAAGGAACTGTAACTGATGCTAAAGGTAGATTTACTATCCAAACTACCGAAGGATCAGTATTAGTTTTTTCATTTGTAGGTTTTGATAGTCAGACAGTTACCGTCGGAAAATTTTCTAACTTGACGATTCAGTTAGCAGAAAATTCACAAGAGCTTCAAGAAGTAGTTGCGATTGGGTACTCTACTGTGCGCAAGAGTGATGTAACGGGTGCTATTTCGAGTGTAAAAGCCAAAGAATTGAATCTTACTACGCCTACCGTTGGTCAGGCTTTGGTAGGTAAAGTGGCAGGGGTACAAATTTCACAAGTAAGTGGCGCACCCTACGTAAGTACAAAAATTCGTGTGCGTGGTGTAGGTTCTATCAATGCCAGCTCAGATCCATTGTATGTGGTGGACGGTTATCCTGTAGGAAATGACCTTTTTATCAACCCCAATGATATTGAAAGTATTGATATTTTGAAGGATGCTGCCTCGGCTGCTATCTATGGTTCAAGAGCTGCTGGTGGGGTAGTATTGATTACAACAAAACGTGGTAAAGAGGGTAAAGGACAATTCCAATATGATGTGCAATATGGGCTTAATCAATTAAGCAAAAAGGTAAAATTGCTCAATGCCGAGCAGTTTACGCAATTGTTGATTGATGGGCACAATAATACGTACAAGGATTTAATCTTAAATTCTGGAAAAACATGGTCTGATGCCATGTATTCTGACGACAACGCAACTCGTGTCGCTAAAGTTGGAAATGCTTCTTCTGTGAGTTTACCACCAGATTTGTATGATTTTGCTAATCAGAAAATGATTACGCCAAAATACAACACCGATTGGCAAGATGAGCTCTACCAAACTTCTATGGTACAGCGTCATAACTTATCTTTTACGGGTGGTAATGGTTCTACTCGTTATGCGATTAGCGGTGGATATTTGAGTCAGCCCGGTATTATCAAAAGTACCAAACAAGACCGTATCAACTTCCGTGCGAACGTAGACGGACAGGTTATCTCGAAGTTACGTGTAGCTGCCAACTTGGCAATTACAACCAACGAAAACCGTGAGGTTCAAGAAGGTCGTTTCAACCAAGGCCCAATTATGGGAGCGCTTATTTATATGCCAATTTTCCGTGCGTATAACGATGATGGTTCATTAAGGAAAAATGAAGCTGCGGGTCTTTCGGCCAATTATGCCTACCAATCAGTTGAAAACCCAGTAGCTCTAGCAACTGAAACTAAGATTTCGAGAAAAGGTGTAAGAGGTACTTTTAGTAGTAATGCTTCTTACCAGATTTTACCGAGTTTGTTGGCTAAAATTAACCTTGGCTTGCAGACTTACAACGAAAAATATGAGTTTTACCAACCCACAACTTTGAGTAATGGTGCCAACCCTCCAGGCTCTGCACAAGCCATTGCAGCAGCCAATGCGGTAGCCCAAACACGCTCCGAAATGGATAAGTTGGTAGAATATACCTTGAATTTCAACAAACAATTCGAAGGACATTCGATTGGTGCATTGGCGGGTTATTCGGCACAACAACTAGACATTGACGTAATTAGTGTAACGGCGAAAGGTTTCCAAGATGACCGTATTCCAGAAATTACTGGTAAAGGTGCTGACGCAACCAATTTTACTCTGAATGGCGCAACTGGTAAGTCAACCACTACTTTACTTTCTTACTTGGCTCGTTTGTCGTATAACTACAAAGAAAAATATTTCTTAACAGCTTCTTATCGCCGTGATGCGTCTTCTCGTTTTGGTCCACTAAACCGTTGGGGTAATTTCCCTTCAGTATCTGCAAGCTGGGCGCTTTCAAACGAACCATTTTTTACAGAAAAATTTGGTCCTGAAACAAGTCTAAAACTTCGTGCTAGCTGGGGATTAAGTGGAAACAACAATATTGGTAACTACGGTTTTGCTCAAACGATGTCAAGCCCAACAGGTGTTGTTTTTGGTAATGGAACTGTAGCGTCGGCGGTGTATCCCAATGCTTTACGTGACCAAAGCTTGGGTTGGGAATCTACTTCTCAATACAATATCGGGGCAGACTTGGGCTTATTCAACAACCGTATTTTCTTGATGGCTAACTATTATTTGAGTCAGTCAACAGATTTATTGTTTAACCAACCAGTTTCGGCGGTATCAGGAACATCAACGATTTTAACAAACTTACATAATTCTAAAGTTCAAAACCAAGGCATTGATTTACAGTTAGATGCAAGAGTTGTTCAAACTTCAGATTTCCGTTTGAATCTTTCTGGAAACTTCTCGCTTAACCGTAATAAGGTACTGGATTTAGGTGGAGCAAATACCATCTTGACTAACGGAGCAGAACGTTCATACTTGACACATATTACGCAGGAAGGTCAACCAATCGGGATGTTCTACGGATTCAAAGTAAAAGGTATGGTTCGCGAGTCTGATATGGCTAATATCGCAGAAGATAACGCTAACTATAACGCCGCAACTCAGACTTATACTGCTGGGTATAAAATCAAAGGGCCAGCTCGTTCAACAGCTTCGAGTAACTCTTTAAAACCGGGTGATTTGTACTTTGAGGATACTAATGGCGACGGTGTTGTCAATGATTTGGATAAAACGGTTATTGGTTCGCCCTATGCGAAGTTTACTTACGGTTTTGCGATTACTGCTTCTTATAAAAACTTCGACTTTACTTCATCTTTCAACGGAGTTTACGGAAATCAAGTACTTGATGGCCAGTACTATTATACTTTCAATATGGAAGGTTCGGGTAACCAATATGCTGATGCTGTGAATCGTTACCGCTCAGAAGCTGAGCCTGGCAATGGAATGATTTATCGTGCTTCTCGTGGGGGTACACAAAGTAACAGTACTCGTTTGTCGACCTTCTATTTACAAGATGGTTCATTTATGAGATGCACCAACATGACCTTAGGATTTACGATTCCTGACAATTGGTTGAAAGGACAAAAAGGCTTGAGTGGCGCACGCATTTATCTGGCAGTAGACAACGCCTTTACTTTGACCAATTACAGAGGTTATAACCCCGAGGTTGACTACAACAACGGCGCAAACCTTACGCCAGGGGTTGATTACGGAAAGTATCCGCTTGTAAGAGCTTATACTTTGGGAGCCAAGTTGACTTTCTAGTCTTTTGTAGAAAACTATTTTAAAAAGAGAAAAATGATTAAGAAAATATCACTTTTGGCACTTGTAGCGCTCAGCTTAAGTGCTTGTTCGGACGATTTTGTAACACAAAACGACCCGAATGCCGTAAATGCTACAGACTTTTTTAAAACCGAAAACGACGTTTTACAAGCAGTCAATGGCGTATATCAGTCTTTGAGAAGTTCAAATAACATTGGTGAAAACAGTGGATTATATACCGACGAACGCTCAGACGATGCTGGTCGTAACGATAACCAATCAAATGCTGGAGAGCCATTTCAGTTTAATGATTTCTCTATTTTGCCAAGTAATACTTATTTGAAAAGCCATTGGCTAGCACTTTATCAGACTGTTGCTAGAGCCAATCAAGTTATTTCTAATATTGATAAAGTAACATACACCACAGCGGCCAATAGAGATATTTATAATGCTGAAGCAAAGTTTCTGCGTGCTTTAATCTATTTTCATTTGGTTCGTAAATGGGGTGATGTGCCTTTGGTTACTCAGCAATTAAATACGACAACCGATGTAAAAAACAGCACTTTCCGTGAAAAGAAAGAAAAAGTATATGATCAAATCGTAGCTGATTTGAAAGAAGCTGTCAATTCTAACTTGCCTAACCACCAGCCTGCATCTGACAAAGGTCGTGTGTCAAAAGCTGCTGCTAATGCTTTGCTTGGTCAGGTGTATTTGACTATGGCAACGACCTTAGATCAGGCCAATCGTGGGGCAAATTTAGGAAATGCTAAAACTTATTTGTTGGCAGCCTACAACATGAAGGCATTTACTTCATTGAAGGATATTCCTTATGCAGATGTGTTTGATGTTGCTAAAAAGACGACAAACCCAGAAATCATTTTCCAGATTGTGAGCAAACAAGGCGATCCAACGTATTCGTCTTCCATCGCAGCTAATAACCAAGCGAAAGGCGAAACTACGAATTCCCTTAAACCAAGCAACGGTGTAGGTGGTAACGTAAAGGCTGATTTGGTAAAAGAATACGAAGCAACCGATTTACGAAAGGATTTCTCTATCAAATATGCCAACGATGCAACCGTAAAAGATTGGTATATCACCAAATTTAGAGATGTAAGTTCAGCCGCAGGGGCTAATGGCTATGGTGGCAACGACTGGCCTTTGATTCGTTATGCCGATGTAATTTTGATGTTGTCGGAAGTAAGTTTGTATTTGGGTGAAGAAGCTAATGCGATTATGTATCTCAACCAAGTACGCGAGCGTGCGAAGTTGCCAACGTATGAGGTTTCGAAATTAGACCCAACTTATAGTCAGAAATTCCCAACCTTAAAATTGGCTATCTTGCACGAGCGTCGCGTGGAGTTGGCATTCGAACATCACCGTTGGTTTGATTTATTGAGATTCTTCACGGCTGCTGAGTTAGTTAACTACATGAAAGCCAAAGCACAATCAGATTATGGAACAGCTAAAGTTTCAAACTTTGGTACAAAGGATTACTATTTCCCAATTCCATTTGATGAATACAAATTAGACCCTGTAAAAATGTACCAAAATGCAGGATACTAGGTGATAATGTAGAATTGTGAGTGGTGAATTGTGAATTGTGAGTATCTTTTTGTCCTTGCCTAACATGAGTCATCCCAAATTTTAAGATTGGGATTATCTTCCATAATTTTCATAAAAAAGGGGTCGGAATATATTTCCCGACCCCTTTTTTGAGGCTATTATGCTAGATTTACTTGGTTTGAGACGCAAGCATTGCGTCTCTACTCGTAGAATCTAAATTTTAACATAATCACTCATTCGCTCAATCACTAAATTTGGGATGACTCATGTTTTTTTGCCATCGTTGGAGTTTTCTCCAATGATTCTACGTAAGCAATGATTGTGTATTGAGTAAGTTTGTTGGAGACAACTCCAGCAAAGACTAGGAGACTATTATTTTGCTGAATGCCCAAAGCTGAAAGCCGACAGCCGACAGCTCAATAATCCATCCAGTAGAAATATCATTCCACTTCATATTCCATAAAAACCCGATAGTCATACGTTTTTTCTTGAATCAAATCTTCGTAATGAATCGTAAATTCATCTCTGGTAATAGTGTATTGCGTAATAGAAACGGTTTTTAATTGATTGTCAAAATTTACTTTAAGATTACTTTTGGCATAACCTTTTCCACCAAAATGATGAAAGTCTAACAATGATTCTTTTGTTGGTTTTTCCTCCAAAAAGGACTTAAACCAATCTTCTCTTTCTTGAATAATTTTAGGCGAATAGAGTGTTACCGATGACCAAATATATGCGTTATCAGCATCTTTTTGTTGATACAGCACTTCTTTGCCTGTCCATCTTACCTCATGCAAAACACGCTCTTTTTGACTTTCAATAATAATTAAGGTAAAAGGTTCTATTCCATCAAAATCGTATTGTAATAAAAATAAACTTAATGAATGATAGTCAAAAAAGTCGAGAATAACTTTTCCACGACTCTTTCGGTAAGGAGGTTTGGGGACATGTTTTTCGATGCCCCCATTCAGCAAACAAAGCGTATAGTTTCCGCAACTTCCTATCCAAGTTCCGTCTCCTTGGGGGTCTTTGGGAAAAAATACATATTGTCCTCCAAGCTGATACTTTTTGGGCGGAAGCGCCAATGTTCTTGAGACAGCTTCGTCTCTATTTGATGTCAGTATAAATCCTTGATTTTCAGTTGGAATATAAGTCAATACGCACATATTTTTGAGTGCAATTTAAGAATGATGAATTGTGAGATTTTAGCTGTTCAGCCTTTATTGGCATTATTTCCAAGAAGAATAAAAATTGAAAATGCTCTATTTATGCTGAAATACTTTCACGGTATTTAACCGTTGAATAGGCCACCCCAAAATCCGACGCAAGAGATATTTCTGGAAAATTTTCTTGAATTCCAATACGCAACAAGGCAAAATGATGAATCGCATGTTCAATCAAGTAAACTAGCTCGCGCTGTACATTTGATATAACCATTTCTGGAATAATGTTATCGTAGTAAGTGGCCATCAATAATGACTTTTGACCGTCAGAAATTCTTGAAATATTATGAGTAATACTGTCTAAACAGTCAAGTGTATACGTTAAACTATTCTCGATTAGGAAATCTCTTTTTCTTGCATCATAATCAACGATACCATCTTCGAGTCCGAGTATGAAACATTGAAAAAACTCAACAGTGTGACGAACATGTTGCCCTACAGAACTCCCGCTAAATACGGCTAATGGTTGCGTGTATTGTGCTGTGTCCATGCTGGATAACAAGTCTTTTAACTGAGCGATTATTTCTAAAGAAATGCCTTTGCTTCTCATATTGAGGTAGTGTTTAGTGTAACAAAAATTGTAACAATATCACCCAGCAACGAACTGGATTCGCCAATGCCAAAGTCTAAGCGATTGATTTGAAAACTAGCTTTAAAGAGCCCAGTATTGCCTGTTTGTACGAAGGTAAAAGGGATTTTAAGGCTTTTGGTTTTGTTCCTCATCGTTAAATCAAAGGTACCAATATATTCATTGGCCTTGTCATTGCGCTCAACCTTGGTACATGTCATATCGATTTTCGGGTATTTTTCCACATCAAAATACTTGGCTCCTCTCAATGTTTTGTCCCGTAAGCCCAAACCTGTGTCTATCGTTTGGGCTTCGAGGCTGGTATTCATACTGGTTTTTAGTAATTGATTGGTGTCAAAAAATATCGAACTTGTCAAGCCTTTAAAGCTACCCTCAGCCGTTGAGCCAAAAGCATGTTTGATTTTAAAGGTTATACTGCTTGAAACCACTTTCCAATTTTGAGAAAAAGTTACACATGGTTGTAGCAACAACATACCTATGAATATTCCTCCTAAGAAATACCTACTTTTTGGAAGGTAAATGGTAAGAGATTGCCAAAAAAGGTTGCAATAATTTATGTCTAAAACGGTCATTTTCAAAGGTTAATAAACGTTCTGTTTTATATTCTAAAAATTGATAATTAAATCCTGTGCGTAAACTCCATTTATTGTTGAGGTGATAGGCGACATAAAGTTCAGAATTTAAACTTCCTATGTCGCTATCGCTTATCAACAGCAAATTGAAAGTAGTAGGGCTAGCCATTTGTGTAGTATTATTGAGTGAGGGAGATTCGGCAGATACGAATTTTCCGCTTTGTTTTCCTCCAAAACTTACCCCAATAGCATCAATATTAAATCCAATATCAAATTTCTTGAAACTGTATTGTAAGACTATTTTGGCATTAAACGAACCTAAGGCCGTTTTTGACAATCGTAGTGTATCTATATTCCCAACAAGATCATCTGCAAAAAGTGCGAAAAGACTAGACTGCGCAGAAGTTAAACGGGCTGGGGCAGTTCTGTAATTCTTTTCACCACCGAAAAACGCGGTCGCTCGTAAACCCCAGCCGATTTTAAATCTTTTACTTTGCCCTAAACCGTAAAGTTTTTGGTATGAAAATGATGGCGCAAATGACTGTCCAAATGCAATTGACAAATCGACATCTTCTTGAATTTTGGCATATTGCCCAAAGGTTGTTATTGAGCATAGCATCAACAACAGTAAAATTATTTTTTTCATAAGTTATCTTATTTGAGTTCAGCGGCGCCAAATAGCACCGAAAAGCTTTTGCACCAGATTAAAACATGGTTTCTTTTCTTAAAGTCTATATCACCAGAAATGTCATAGATGATATTTCCGTTTTGAACTTTATCAGAGATTTGAATAAAGTTAGTCACCGCTCGATCTTCTGCTAAATAAACTCTTAAATCTGGACCAGCGTCAGTTTTAAAATTTTCGAGTACTAATGTGTAACTCTTCTGCGCTGAATCAGCATAAATTTTAGCAATTCCAGAGGTTTGATGAACCGCATTTTGAAAACTACCCATAGCAATTAATTTCTTGCCCGAAGTATAGTTTTTAGTACTCATGCTATCGAGTGTTTTGGGTACTGAAATAGGAACATTTACAGCGGGTGTAATTTCTTGGGTACAGGCTGTCACCCCACCTCCAACACATAGCCAGAGGATTATGTATTTAGTCATAAGTTAAATGGAGAAGTTTAAATGAATGTAAAATAAAAATCAACTAGTTGGCTTACGGCTTTCAGCGATGGGCATTCGGCAAAAATATATCTATCTCTACAAAAAACGATTAAACACTCTTTGCCTTGTGCCTAAGGCATTCAGGTATCAGCTTTCGGCGGTGGGCTTTGGAAAAAAGCATGGCTGTGGTTAATAAAAACATTTTAACACTCTTTGCCTTGTGCCTGTTGCCTGTTCCCTAAAACACATAAATCAAATCTAATTTTGCAGCAATACCTAGCTTTTTACACCCATGTAATTAGCGGCTATTTTCGCTTTTTTGAGAATGATTTCGGTGCGAGAATAGTCCAAAACACCTTTTTCTTTAAATTCATTAAACAACTGCGTTACTGTTTGTCTTGTGCTACAAATCAAACTAGCTATATCCTGATGGGTGAGATAATTATGGAGTACCACATCTTCATCTTGTTGAGTACCTTCTTTCGACGCCCATTCGTTCATGAAGCTCATAAATCGAGTACGCACATCCTTAAACATCAAGTTGGCATATCTGTTCTGTAATCTTTTGAATCTGAATCCTATCCACTTTGTGTAAGAAAGTCCTAATTGAGGATTTTGTTCAAGAAGTTTTTCAAAATCCTCCATCTTAAAACTACAACAGATTACGTTGTCAGATACCGCTACTGCGTATTCGTCCGAATCGGATTCGATAAGGGTAAATTCTCCAAAAATATCTCCTTTTTGAATGATATCTTTTACGATTTCATTGCCATTATCATCTACTTCCACAATTTTCAGAGTACCCTTTTTCAAGAAATATACCCTGACAGACTCATCATGAGAAAACAAGATAATTTCACCCTTCTTCGCTGTTTTGAAGTTGGATATCATGCAAATTGATTTTAACTCAGAAGAAGAAAGCACGCTAAAAAGTCTGTGGTCTCTTAAATACCAATATTTTGTGTCTAAATTCATAGGTATTTTGGGGATTGATGATTCCCAAATATACAAAAATGCTTAACCTTTTAGATAACAGTTTGCAAAACCATGCTAATCTCTCCCCTTCGTTGATATACAATCCAAGCGCAGCAAACCATGGTAGCAAGAGCCATAAAGAATAACTGTCCACCGTCGCCCATAATCTCGATTCCGAGTAGGAAGAGGTGAGTAACAACAGCACCAAACATTAATCCTACACCTAAAATTGCACCCCAAATAGCCTTTCGGTTGATTAATAACAGCGCAGAAGCCACTAATTCTAAAATACCTGTGCCAATTCTGCCCCAAGGCTCAATACCAATACTACTAAAAATATACACGCTTTCTGCTGCTCCCGAAAACTTAAAAAATAAAGTCTGAAGCATAATAATGGCTGGAATTAATCTTACCAGTAGGTTGAAGGTTTTCATAAGGTTTATTTAAAAATTTTGGTCCAATTACTATCAGCTTGCTTTTTTAGTTTTATTTCTTCCTTTTTCCAATCGTCTAAAGTATTAGAGAAAAAGTTTTTGTAAAACAAATATAGTTTCCCCTCATAGATACGATAATTTTCTGGGTCTACTTCAACTTTTTCGCCTTTGGCACCCATTGCATACGCGCACCATCCTCCGTAGGCGGGTTCGTATTTTTCAGGCGCTTTTTTAAAGGATTCTAGATTATTCGAATTAGCAAAGCGGTAATTAATACCCTCGTAATTGTAGGTCAAATTTGCTTTACCTTTTAAAGGTTTATTGGAAAAATAGCTAACAGGGTCGTAGCCACTAATTGCTGTATTTTTTTCCAATAAAAAATGTTTTTGTCTGATATTCTGCGCATTAACTACCATTGAAAATAGTACTAAGGTAATGCATAAGATATTTTTCATTTCTTTTCTCTGTTTGTTTACGATACAAAGTTGAAGAAAAGCCAAGATTCCATTTGTCGGCTAGGTGACAATGGAAAGAGGAATTTGAAAATAATTGTATCATTACCAATATGTAATCATAAAATGATTTCTATCAATTTAAACCGATTGCATTTTATATCTATTCCTAGTCTTTTGGCAACGTTGCCGGTAACGATTGCGTAAAAAAATCAAAAACAATATTTG
>NZ_JBMLSD010000133.1:0-20633 GCF_049240685.1 Flectobacillus sp. | reverse complement strand
TCTCCCTCAATTTCCTTCAATATCCTTTGTGTATGTTCAATAATAACTCCATACTGATTTCTTAACTCAGATAGACTTCTTGAGGCATAGAAACTATATTTTTGAAGATAGGGGATTTTTAAAATTGCTGGGTTTATAAAAGAATGAGAAACTTTATGGTCAATATCATTTTCTGATAAGTCTACATTGGGTTGGCTGAGCGACCATTCGTCTAGGTTTTTGCGTTTGTAGCTCAAATATTCTAATTCCAGACGTGTCAGCCAAGTGAAATGTTCCTCATATAAATCGGTAATATCGTTTAACAAAGCTTTGTTTTTGAGAAGACGAAAATATCCAGCACTTTTGGCAGCTTCATAGTTGCCATTGTTGGGGCTAATTAGGGTCGTTGTATAAAAAAGAGTAGCATTTGATTTTAGAAATGATGATATACTATCTTGGGTGATTTCGGGATGAAGGGGAAGTGTTCTGATAAAGGTCGCGCACTGAAGTTGATGGCTAATAGAGGTAGAATCTTCCTTCATTTCTAGCAAATCATGCGTTAAGTCTCTTGAAATACTTTTTAGGAAGTTTTGTGCAATCTCCTCATTTTTATTATCCTCACTCCAATTATTGACCCACAAACTTATGGTGATTGAAACAATGATGATAATAGCTTCAGTAAGGAAATAGGCTCCCTTTTCGATAAGGGAAATTTGTATTTTTTTTAGCAGAGAGGTAATCTGTTTGATGAGTTTCATAGGGGGATTGATTTATGAATATCAGTTAGAATATACAATGAAAAATTTGAAATGGAAAGTGGAACCGTTTTTCAAAGAGATATTCTAACCGTATAATAGAAAATTACCTTATTGTGGGTAACTAAAATGTTATCTTTATATATTTAGATAAGTAAAGCTCAATATTGCCCAAACATACACAACAATGCCCTCAAAAGCCAATTCTGAAAACTGTAAGCCTGCCAAAATGGTACGTTGGTTTAACCCTTTACTTTTACTGAAAGCAGGTATAAAATTAGTCATATCCAATATTTTTGGCAATTTTGCCGATAGGCGTGAAATAATGGCAGCCTTGGATAACAATCCTCAGAGTATGGATTTTTTAACCTCAACCTTAGACTCATGGAAGGCTATCGAAACATACTGCCAGAATCGTCATGACAAGGAAATTTGGGTAGATTTTATTAGCGATACTGGCGAGGGGTATGATTCAACATACGCAGTAGCAAGTACTGTTGCGCGGCCAAATTTAACTCTTAGTACAGGTCAAGGTCAACAGCAGTATGAGACGGAAAGAGGTCATATCCTGATTTTGGGAGGAGATCAAGTCTATCCCTATCCCACACGAGAAGAATACGATAAAAGATTTCGAATGCCTTTTGAAGAAGCTGCTAAGGATGAAAAAGATAAAACAAATAAAGCAGCTTCTTCTCCTCATCTTTATGCCATTCCAGGGAATCATGATTGGTATGATGGACTCAGCAATTTTTTGAAACTGTTTTGTCAACAAAGGTCTATTGGTATCTGGCAAACTTATCAAAGGAGGAGCTATTTTGCGATTCCACTGCCTCATAATTGCTGGATTTGGGGAATTGATATTCAGCTGGCTTCTGACATTGATAAGCCTCAGCTGGATTATTTTGACTCAATAGCAAAAAAATATATGAAGAAAGGGGATAAGGTGATTTTGGTAACAGCTGAACCATCTTGGGTATATAATGAAGTAAAATATAGTAAGGACTCATTTGATCGTCTTGATTTTTTTGTTGATAGGTATATCTTGAGAGAAAAGGACAAAGGAGACTCTCCTTTAGACTTTGAGTTACCGCTTGTGCTTACTGGAGATTGGCATCATTATGCCCGATACGAAAATAAAGACGGTTCTCGACAATATTTTACGGCAGGAGGAGGTGGTGCTCATTTGCACTTAACCAATAACCTACCCGAAAAGATTCAAAAAGAATTTAAGTATGTAGAAATTAACAAGACAGGGGGAAAATCTTTGCAACAATCGGATGGAGTATCTTTGAAGAAAACATTTCCAGACAAGAAAACTTCTCAAAGATTACTGCTTAAAGTGTTGGGCTTTGCCATTTCCAATTGGGAGTTATCTGGCTTATTCGCCTCAGTTTCTATCATATTTAATTGGTTGTTAATTCGAGAAATTAATCCGGATAGACAAGGTGGTTTGCAGAATAACTATTGGTTGGCGTTTTTTTCAAATCCTGCCATTTTTATTTTAGCAATAGCGTTTGGTGTGAGTATTTATCTTATGACAGACACAAGTACCAAAAGCTCCGTAAATGCACGAATATTGGGTGTTTTGCACGGTGCGTGTCATTTTGTGGCTTTGGTTGGATTGAGTTTTGTTTGTATTACTAGCTCATGCGCTTTTTTTAGATTATATGATATCTGTGCTCATAACTCATACTGTGAACAAGTAATTAGAGTGATACTTGCCATGTTTTTTACAGGATTAATATCTGCAACAGTATTCGGATTGTATCTTGTATTAACTAACTTGATTTGGGGAATGCATGTAGATGAAGCATCTGGTGCTTTGAGGTGTGCCGATTATAAAAACTTTCTTAGAATAAAAATTACCAAGGAAGAAATTGTAGTGTATCCTATTGGTATTGAGAGTGCTGAGAAGTGTAATAAGCAGGTAAACTCAGATGATAGTTTGTCTAAAGGAATTTTTTTGATAGAAAATCCTATAGTTATTAGGTTACAGAATCAAGATAAAACTTAGGAGGCGCGATAATCTGCGCCTCCAAGCAGGTTAGGCGATTTTACTGTTTTTGATATACTCTTACATAGTCTACTTCAAAGCGATTAGGGAAAGTGGTATTGCTTGGGTCGCCACCATTTTGTCCTCCAATGGCCAAATCAAATAGCATGTAGTGTGGTTGTTTGAAAGGGTTAAATCCACTTCCATCTTTATTTTCGAGTTGGGAGAGGGGCGTGCTTATCATCAATTGGTCATCGACGTATAAAGCTATATGTTCCTCGTCCCAATCCATGCGCCAAGTATGAAACTGGCTTGCCCATGTGCTATCTACGCTTTTGGTTTTGCTATGCCATTCGGTTTTGTTGCTGGTGCCCAAACAGGCGATATTAGCCAGGATTTTGCCTCGGTAAAATTCCATAATATCGATTTCGCCGTTAGCCGGCCATGGTTTTTGAATACCCAAAGTCCACCAAGCTGGCCATAAGCCCGACCGAATATCGATTTTAGCACGTATTTCAAATCGTCCATATTGCCATTGTTGTTTTCCTTGGGTGATTAAACATGAAGAGGTATACTCGATATTGGGACGATTTTCTCTCCAAGATTTACTGCCCGCTTTATAATTGGGGTTAGGAAGATTCACCTTTTTTGCCTCAATGATTAATAAACCATTTTCACAACGAGCATTATCGGGTTGATACCATTGTAGTTCTTCGTTGCGCACAAAGCCTTTTTCGTAGCTCCAATTGTTGGAATTGGGAGCACCATCCTGATTAAATTCATCTGCCCAGACTAACTGATAAGTGTCGTTGGGTTTTTCTTGAGCCATTCCTGTACAACTCGACAGGGTCAATATTGCAAAAATGAGGTTTTTGATTTTCATAGAGGGTTTTCTCTAAGGCTTATTCCCAAGCCAAATATCTTTTCATTCCTTCCAAATAATAGTAATCCGCATAAGTAAGTGGTACATCGATTTCGGTATTTTGTGGAATATGTCCTACACAATGTTCGATGATAAAGCCACCATTTTTGCCTTGTGCTGCATGGTAAGGCGCTTTTGAAAGATTGACCAAAATCGTTTCTGCTTCCTTGAAATAGGCTTTATTGAGCTTTGGCGTACTGTATTTGGCAAGTTCCAAAAGTGCGGAGGCAGTCACTGAAGCCGCCGATGCGTCTCTTAAAGCGTTGGGAATATTGGGTGCATTGTAGTCCCAGTAAGGAATCTTATCCGCAGGCATATTGGGATTGCTCATGATAAATTTGGCAATATTTTGCGCCTGTTTTAAGTAAATAGGATTTTTGGTTTCACGAAACATAACCGTATATCCATAAAGTCCCCATGCTTGTCCACGTGCCCACGCCGATTCGTCAGCGAAACCCTGTGCAGTTCTTTTTTGTTGAACCGCACCTGTTGTTGCATTATAGTTGATTACGTGATAAGAACTGTAGTCTGGGCGAAAGTGGTTTTTCATGGTTGTATTGGCATGTGTCACCGCAATCTTGTAATAGCTAGAATCGCCAGTGACTTTCGTAGCCCAGAAAAGCAACTCCAAATTCATCATGTTGTCTATAATCACCAAGTACTCATTTTTGTTGCTATCCCACGACTTGATACAGCCTACTTTTGGGTCAAAACGAGAAGCCAAGGATTTAGCACTTTGAATCAAAATATCTTTATATTCTGGTTTTGGGTCAATGTCTTTGGCATTACCAAAACTACAAAACATCATAAAACCCAAGTCGTGGGTAGAGGTATTGAATTTTTCTTTTTCTAATACCTTCAAAATACGATTTGCTTCGGTCAATGTAGCTTGATCTTTGGTTTGGTCATAAATGTACAACAAAGAGCCAGGGTAAAAACCACTGCACCACCAGCCTGAGCCACTCCATTCATATTTATTTGATTTGGGAAAATATGTTTTCGGGAATTTATCAGCAGGAAGATTTTGGGCTAAAACTTTATATTGTTCGGCTGCTTCCGAGAATGCTTGTTTAAAAAGCTTTTTATTCTGAGCGGATTGGGCAAATGATTGAGTCGTTAAAAAGGTTAGGATATAAATTAAAATCAGACGTAAGTTTTTCATAAATAATGTAATGAATAAAAATGAGTAAAAAGATTTTTAACTGTCGTAAAACTACTTCGAATCTCTAGCACAGGAAGGGCGTATTTTAAGAAAAATAAGGGGTTAAAATATTCAAAAAAATAAAAGAGCCGTCAATTGAAAAATCAGTTCACGACTCTTTTGATAGGCGCAGTCCCAATCAGTCAATTATTTGAGTGTTGAGTGTCGAGTTTGAATTGCTGAGTTTTGAAAAAGAACTCCGCACTCCTCACTCAAAACTCCTCACTCAAACTTCTCTTACCATCCCGGATTTTGGAGCATTGCTGGTGCTTTGCGTACTTCCGAGTCAGGGATTGGTAATAAATACATTTCGGGTCTGAAGTTGTGTCTACGTATCGACTCCGTTACTTGATACGTGTAAGTATTGTTAGCGTTTTTGATAATTCTCATACGTTTGTTGTAGCCGTTTGATACATCCATGGCAATTTTCCAACGACGAATATCATTCCAGCGGTGGTCTTCAAAAGCCAACTCAACACGGCGCTCGTTGCGGATAATTTCACGCATTTGTTCTTTGGTCATATTAGCTTTTAAACCATACAATTTGTCATCTCCAGCTGTTATACCAGCACGGTCACGAAGCGCAATAAGCGGGGCATAAGCCAAATCTGTTTTGCCTGTTTCATTGATTGCTTCAGCATAATTGAGCAATACTTCGGCATAGCGCATCAACGACCAACCACGGTTAGTTGTAAAACTACTGTTTGCTGAAATATTGGCATCACACATTTTTCGGCTGTAGTATCCTGTTGTTTGTCCTGCCTGCGTAAAACCATCCGAAGGGGCATTTTCGTAGGTCAAAACTTGTCTTTGAGCATTAGCACTTGCCAAATAGTACATCGACTCGTTGTACACAATCGAATATTCAAAACGAGGGTCACGGTTTTTGTAAGGGTTATTAGGATCATAACCCGATGTTGCATCCGAAATCGCTTTTCCGTTTTTCATTGGGAAAGCATCTACCAAGTTTTGCGTAGGCATCGCATTATATGCCCCGCCACGGGTTGGCATATTATAAAAACCTTCCATGTCACGGTTGGCAGAACGGTTTTGGAAAATAATAAACTCAGGGTTAACACGATTCAAAAACACTTGATAAAAACCATAGCCTGGCGCAGTTGTATTGTCTTTGTAGAGAGCATATTCGCCCGAATTCATTACTGCCAGAGCAGCATCAGCGGCTTTTTGCCAATGTGCTACATCATAAGTAGGATTGCTGACGATTTTGGCAAGATCTGCATTTTGGGTTTCAGCACCACCATTAAACAATGGACTAGCTGCGTATAGCAATATGCGTGACTTAAGTGCTAAACATGCTCCACGAGTAGCTTTACCATAGTTTTGTTCTGAATAATCAGCACTTTTGGGTAAAATCGTAGCAGCTTCGTCCAATTCTTTCACTAAATAATTGACACAATCAGCATACGAATTACGTGGTAAATTGATAAAGTCGGTAATGTCATATACTTTGTCGCCTACCAAGGGCACACCTCCAAAGCTAATCAATAGCCAATGATAGTACCAAGCACGCAAAAAACGAGCTTCTGCGACCATTTGCGCTTTCATGGGTGCTGAAAGTGGAGCATTAGGAAGTTTTTCCAACAATAAATTGACCCTACGGATATTGTTATAGGGCGTTGACCAAAACTCAAAAAATGGGAAGTTGGTTGGGCTCACTGTACCACTGTAAAGTATTACGGCTTTTTGTCCTGTACCCGAATAACGATATTCTGCGTCGTCGGTGGCTTCTTCGGTATTGCCATGAGAATCCCAACGACCTTTGGTATAACTAAAACCAATGTCGCTATAAATACGATACAAAAATCCTATTGTACGTGTACTATCAGAAAAAACCGTTTCTTCGGTCAATGCTGTAGTTTTGGGGTCAAGGAAGTCATCCGACGAAAAGCAGGAGGTAAGTCCTATGACACATGCGAGTAATAATATTTTTTTCATAAACTAAAATCAATAAGTTGAATACCTTAGAAAGTAGCACTAATACCAAAGTTGATTAACCGTTGTGGAGGATAACTCACACGGTCGGTACCCGATGAAATTTCTGGGTCAAGTTGATACAGTTTGTCAAGGCTTGTGAAAGTCAGTAAGTTAGAGCCATTCACATAAATTCTTGCTTGCTGAATACCCAATCCTTTGGTCAAACTACTTGGTAAGTCGAAGTTGATTTGTGCATTTCTCAAACGTAAATAATCTCCTGGAATCAGCCAGAACGTTGATGGATATGCTGTTGGGTCACTAATACCGCCTAGCAAGGTCAAACGAGGATATTTGGCATTGTCGCCTAGCTCTGGTGTCCATGCGTATTTGTGTACTTCGGTAAGGTTCGAAGAAAATGCACGGATAGATTCTGCTGTACCTCTTACACTAAAGTTACGTGCTCCTTGGAAGTTGGCACTGATGCTGATTGCCTTGTAGCGGATACCCAAATTGATACCATAAACCGTATTTGGGGTGTTTGGATTTCCAGTTACCGACATATCAAAGCCATCTATTTTGCCATCGCCATTCAAATCAGCGTATTTCAAATCACCCGGTTGTACGGGTACGGCTGTTTTGGGGCTGTTGGCGATGTCATCGGCATTTTTGTAGTATCCAATAAAGGTATAGGCTCTAATTTGTCCGATGCTATTTCCTGTGAATCTTTGATAAGGGTACAAAGGACTAGGCTCATCTTGGAAGATAATTTTGTTTTTGGCTACAGAATAATTTCCCTTAATGTAGTACGAAAACCCGCTTTTGGTAGGACTTTGATAGCCCAACTCGATTTCATAGCCTCGGTTGTTTACTTTTCCCATGTTTACAGGAGGAAGTCCTTGACCAAAAATGGCTGATACTGTACCACGAGTGGTCAAAATATCATAACGATTGTTGTCAAAATAGTTGAAACTACCTGTTACATTGCTATTGAACAAGCCAAACTCGATGGCTAAATCTAGTTTTTTCTCTTTCTCCCATGTAACCTCGTTGTTGGCAAGCGTACCTTCAACTACGCCTGTATATAAGTTGCTTGAATACCCAAAGTTAGGCGCTACTACCCCGTTACCGTTTGAATAATTTTGTTGATAGTAATACGAGAAGCTGTTTCCTAAAGCGTCGTTACCTACAATCCCATACGAACCTCTGATTTTCAACAAATCCATGAATTTTGGAAAAGAATTTTTATAAAATGGTTCTTCCGAAATATTCCAACCTGCCGAAACTGCTGGTAAAAGCCCAAATCTTTTGTCTCTCACAAAACGGTCAGAACCATTGTAAGCCACATTGAATTGTATTAGATAACGATTTTTGTAATCATAACCCACACGACCAGAATACCCTTGGAAGTTGTTTGGAATAAAATTATACACGGCATTGCTACTGGACGCTTCTGTAGAGTTACGGTTAAAAAGTCCTAAGGCGTACACGTGGTGTTTTGAATCAAAAGTACGGTCGTAGTTAACCATCAATTGCATATTCAAAACCCTTGAAGTACTTCTGGCATCATATCCTAAAAAGAAACGACGCACACGATACACATTGGGGTCACGGGCTTCGTAGGTATCTGTGGTTGAATTATATATAAATGATGGAAACTGGTCTCGGGTCATGCTACGTCCGTAGCCATAGTTACTCGTAAACGAGATACGACCTTGGACAAACAAGCCTTTGGTTAGAAAATCTAATTTTTGCTTCGCTGAACCAATGAAGTTGATATTACTTTCGTTGGTTTGGTTATAGCCATAGTACTTCAAACGTCCCACTACGTTGTTGACGTTGTAGCTTGGGTTTTCGTTTCTAATCCAAGTACTGTAGCCTAAAGAACCGTCTGGGTTATACACAGGATACGCAAACGGCGCCAAAGTCAAGAAACTACTGTAGTCATAGAATAAGTCATTATAACCAAATGGACTACCTACTTGTGGCGTATTTACTTGTCCAAAATTGCCATACAAATCCAATCTCAAATCAAGTGATTTGGTAACCGACATATCCAAGTTTGAACGGTAGTTGTAACGTTGGTGAAAATAGTTGCTATTTACCCCTTGGTCTTGACCAAAATCTTTGAGCATCCCATCTTGATACAAATAACCTACCGAAACAAAGTATTTTACCTTTTGTGTACCGCCCGACAAATCCAAATTACCACGATATTGTTTTGAAAACTGTTTGAACAAAACATCTTTCCAGTTGACATTTGGGTGACCATAAGGATCTTTGCCATTTTTGAATAATTCCAAATCTTGGTCACTCCAACGTGGTTTAAACGATGGACTTGGGTTTACGCTATTGTCATTAATTTGAGCTTGGTTGTACATTTTTGCACTCTCGTAAGCATCCAAATAGTTTGGAATAATCGTAGGCTGCGAAAGTGCCATTTCAGCACGCATCGAGATTTGCGGAGGCCCTTCTTTACCTCTTCTTGTCGAAACTACAATAACACCATTGGCACCACGAACCCCATAAATTGCCGTTGTTGATGCATCTTTCAAAATCGAGAGATTCTCTATTTCGTTAGGGTCAATACGAGCAAATTGGTCATACGAGTACTCAACATCATCTACAATAATCAAGGGACGGTTGTTGCCATTATAAGAACTTACCCCACGAATGTAAAAACTTGCGCCATCGGCACCGGGACGACCAGAAGGTTGTTGCGAGAAAAACCCTGGAAGTTTACCTGCCAAAGCATTTTGCAAACTTGCAGAAGGGTTTTCACGAATTTCACGACCAGACACTGAACTTACAGAGCCTGTCAAGGTGATTTTTTTCTGCTGTCCGTACCCAATTACCACAACTTCATCGAGCGATTTGTCTTCGTCTTCAAGGGTTACATTGACAGTTGAGCGACCAGCTACACTAACCTCTTGTTGTTTAAAGCCAAGCGAACGAAATACGAGTGTATTGCTTTGTCCTTTTAAAGTAATTTTAAAAAAACCTTTTGCGTCAGTAAGGGTACCGTTGGTACTTCGCCCTTTTTCGAAGACTGCCACGCCTGGCAGTGCTTCTTTGCCTCCTGTTACTACTCCCGACACCACCTGACCTTGTGCAAGGGCATTTTGTGCGATGAGCGTAACAATAGAAATCCATATATATAGTATTTTTTTCATAAAAACATGAGGGTTTTCTGATGGAATTGAAGCCATGAATTTGTTGTTCAAACAATGAAGTAATCGCGCAAAATGAGATTTAATTATTATGCTTTCGGCTTTCAGCTATGGGCATTCGGCTTGCAGCACTATAAGGTCCAGTGGATTTTGAGTGTAAAAGATTGATTAAAAAAAATACATTCATAATTCACAACTCATCATTCTGCATCCATACTTACCAGCCTTCGTTTTGAATAAGCTTATTGTTTTTTAGCGTTTCGTCATACGGTAAAGGCATACTGTATAGTTTGTTAGAAAACTTCATCGTTGATACCACAAATGGCGTAAAAGTCAATGTTGCATTGGTGTTTTTCACGATTTTCATTCCTTTCAGCGAACCACTTGTCGCAGTTTCTGCTATTTTCCAGCGACGAATATCCCAAAAACGATGTTCTTCAAAGGCTAATTCAATACGTCTTTCATTTTGGATAAGCGCACGCATTTCGGTCTGTGAAATACCCGCTTTGATGCCGTAGCGATTGTCGGTGCCTGCTCGGATTCCTGCTCTTTTACGAATATCAATGATTCTGCTAACGGCTTCCGTTGTTCTACCTAACTCATTCAGTGCTTCGGCTGCGTTTAAGAGTATTTCCGAGTATCTGAATAGTGGGAAGTTATGGCTCTGATTGGTATAAGTGGTATTATTCGAAAAGTCTGCCATAAACTTACGTAGGTAATACCCTGTGCGAGTTTGAACGGCAATACCTCCTGGTTTGTCCAATCCTCCTTCAAAAGTTTCCACTGCTCTACGCAACCAAGTTTGACCATTGAAAAATACCGTCAAAGCCAAGCGAGGGTCACGGTTGGCATAAGGGTTTTGTGGGTCGTAACCTGATTGAGCATCCGCAATGTCAAGACCTGTAATCGTTGGAAAAGCATCAACTAAATTTTGTGAAGGACTCGTCAAGCCCAGACTTGCAGCGGGCGAACCGAAGCCGACTGGGGCATTGTAGTTTTCAATAAGAAAGTTATTCCCTGACTGTTTGGCAAGAATGATTTCGGTATTCTTTTTCGTGGTAAAAACACCAGAAAAAGAAGTCTGCAAAGCATAATAGTTGAGTCCAATCAATTCGTTGGCAGCATCTAAGGCTTTTTGCCAACGGTTAGCGTCATACGTTGGATAGCCCATTAAGGCTTTGAGACTGGCATTGGTGCTGATGCCTCCACCATTAAATAGCGGACTAGCAGCATACAACAAAGCACGACCTTTGAGTGCAATCGCAGCTCCTCTCGGAATTCTTCCCCAGTTGCTATCCGAAACAGGTTCAGGAGTAAGTGTACCTTTTACGGCATCACATTCTGAAACGATGTAGTTGATACATTCTTCGTAGGTATTACGAGGAATCGACAAATCATCTTGGATGGTAAATACTCGGTCACCAATTAATGGCACACCACCATAACGTTTTACCAATTCAAAATACAATAACGCACGAATATAACGCGCTTCGGCTTTCCAGATAGTAATACTGTTTGGGTCGGCTGGCACTTTGTCGATATTACTCAAAAAGATATTGACACGACGAATACCCGCATACGAAGTGCCCCAATAAGGGTCGGGGTTGTTAACCGTACTAATTAACCCATTGGTATAATATTCTGCTTGACGATTGGTTCTGGACGGAACGGCATCGTCTGTACCTGTTTCCAAAAAGTCACCTCCCAGTCCATTGATTCTATTAAAACCATCGGGGATATAACTGTAAATGTTGTTGAGGAAAAAGACGGCTACGGTAGCATTTTTATCTTTATCGTCCCAAACCAAAGTGTCAAGAATCCAATCACGAGGCTCAGTTTCTACCCTTTCGCAAGCCGCAAAAGTTAGTGCTGTAGCCAAAATAAAGGATGATATATATTTTTTAGAAATCATTTTTTCTGAAAATTTTAAGCTTGATGAAAGCCATTTTACAATTTGAGATTTACACCAAAATTGAATACTCGCTGAATAGGATAGTTGCTCGAAAAGCCCTCTGGGTCGAGGTATTTGTCGGCATTAAATGTCACAAGGTTGGTAGCGTTGGCAAAAACACGAATTCCTTGCACTTTGATGTTTTTACAAAGCTTACTAGGAAGGGTATATCCCAATTCGATATTTTTCAAGCGAACATAATCTCCTGAGCGTGCCCAAAAAGTAGAAACTAATTGGTTATTAGTGTTTGTACCAAGCCACAGACGAGGGTACGACGCATTTGGATTAGTAGGAGTCCAGCGGTCGAGGTGTTGCTCGAATGCTTGTCCAAAACCTCCATTTTGAAAAGCGAGCATCGAATTGGCATTGGCAACAATTACTCGGTTAGCCACGCCCTGCACCAATACAGAGAAGTCAAATCCTTTTCGCGAATATCCTAACGTTGACCCGAAGGTAATGTATGGGCTCTGCGGTCCGATTGGCGCCACATCAAGCTGATTGATTACGCCATCATTGTTCAAGTCTTTGTATTTGAGATCTCCCAATTGCGGTTGATATCCAACCGTTGTAGCACGTGATTGTAGTTCGGCAGTGGTTTGATAAAAACCCTCTGAAATATATCCAAAAAGCTGTCCAACTCTTTGTCCAGTTCGATATAACCATGAATAGGGTTGTGTCACTTCGTCGATATAAATTACTTTGGAATTTTGGAAGCCAGCATTTGCAGTGGCATAAAAATCGCCTATCGAGGTACTTTTTTGCCAATTCAACTGTAAGTCAATTCCTGTATATTGATTTTTACCAATATTTTCATTTGGATAAATATTTCCTAATATGCTAGTATTGCGACCACGTTGAATCAACAAATCATAATATTGCATATTGTAATATTCGACGGTAAAACCTAAAGAATTATCAAATAAAGCTCCTGTAAGTCCAATATTGAGTTTGTTAGATTTTTCGAAGGTAATATTAGGATTCGCCAGTGGCTCTTCTGTGACACCTGTATTGCCACCTGCACCTGTACCGAAAACGGCGCCAGTATTATCAAAATAACGTTGGATATAGCTAAAATAACCGGGGTTATCATTACCATTTTTACCATAACTAGCATATAATTTCAAATAAGAAATCCATGCTTGAGATTGTAGGAAATCTTCCTTCGAAATATTCCAAGCCAAACCTACTGCTGGGAAAAAACCATATTTGGTTGTGCCTCCTGTTGGGTATCTGTTTGAGCCATTCAAGCCGAAAGCAAGGTCAAGGATATATTTTTGCTTGTAATTATAGCCCATGCGTCCTGCTAAGCCTGTAATAGTATAGGGCAAATCAGAGCCTGAAACGGAGTTTTGACGATTAGCCAATAATACAGCATTTACGCCATGATTTCCTCTTGTTTTGTCATAACCCAAAGACAATTCCAAATAGTCAGAACGTCCTTGATAATCCATGTAGTTATAGTTACTTTGGTCGCCGTTTACGCCAAATTGCTGGTAAGTTTCTTGTCCAGTAGCAGATACATTTCTTTGGAAAACAGCAAAAGTTTTATTACGTACCACGTTTTCTGAAAGTGTAGCATAATAAGAGCCCACGGCTTTTATCCACATGCCAGAAGCGATTTCGTCGAGCGTTCTTTTCAGGTAAAAGTCAGCCAACATATCTCTCTTGAAGTTTTGTTGGTATCCAGACCCAATAGTCTGTGCTAAGATATTGTTTTGAAACTGCTGATTACCACCATACGAACCATTAGGATTGTACACAGGATAGGCATTGTTAGGCGTATTCAGAATACTATTCAAAATATTACTTGTTCCAGCACCTGCATCATTACCATTCAGAATACGCCCCAAGAGATAAATACCGCCCGAAAGCTTGGAATTTAGCTGTAAATCAACATTCGAACGTATGGTATATGATTTAAAGTTATTATTGGTATTGTACGGGGTAGTAGTATTTTTTTTCAAAAGCCCCGTTTGGTTGATATGGTCAAACGAAATAAAGTATTTCGAAAAATTATTTCCTCCTGTAGCACTAAAAGTATAGCGATCCATCCGTGAAGATGGCTCTAGCGTAGCATCACGCCAGTTGACATTCGGATAGTTGTAAGGATCTGAGTTGGTCGCATAAGCCTGTAAAGCAGCATCAGAATAAACAGGAGTAAGACCATCGTTTACACGTGCTTCGTTATACAGTTTGGCATAATTATAGGCGTCCAATCCCTTCGGAAACTTTAAAGGCTGTTGGATTGCTGTTTGCGCGGTAAATGACATTTTAGCATTTGAAGCCGAGCCTTTACGAGTATTGATTACCAAGGCACCACCATTGCTACGTACACCGAGCATAGCATTGGATAAAGCATCCTTGTGTACCGTGATTGATTCGATTTCTTCCAAATCAAAAATGGTAAGCTGTCTCGGAATACCATCGATGATAACCAAAGGCCCCTGCCCACGAAGTCCGAATGAAATACCATCGCTTCCTGGCTGTCCCGAAAACTGGAATGTACTCGTACCTGCAAGTCTACCCACTAAGGTATTGAGTATCGACGTAGCAGGAATTTTTTGAATATCTTTGTTGTAAATTGCTTGCGACGAACCAGTACTTAGTTCTGATTTGAGAGACTGGTTGAAAAGTCCGCGAATGGGTTTGATGCGAGCAACGGCAGGGTTTTGACTACTCAAGACAACTCTTTCAGAAATGTCTTTAATCGAAATTTCTTTTAGAAAAGTTCCCACACAGTAAATCCCAATTTTGTCGCCTATTTGCGCATCAATGGTGGCAATACCATTACTTGATGTAGTCGCAAACATTCCTGTTCTACTGTTTTTAAGACTCACATTTTCCAACACTTCATCATTGTCGTCTGTTACCAAAATAGTACGTAAAGTAGCATTGGAATTTTGTGTGTTCTCGGTGGCGTTTTGGGCAAAAGTAGCATGGCTTAGAGGATAACTACTCAAGAGCACCATCAACCAAAATGAGGAGGGAGGGAACCTTAAAAATAGGGTTTTTTGTAAAAATTTCATCATAATTATAGGGTTTGATAAAACGGAAAAGGTTTGGAATGAAATAGGTTGGTTAAACAGAAAAGGGTTTTCGTGTTTTTACAATAATATATTTGAATAATGCAAAAATGGCGATAAAAAATGGTCTGATGTAGGGTGAAATTCGTTTAAAAACAGGGTCAGTTTGAGCCTTTGAAATGATAGAGGGAGGTTTTTGATTATTTTGCAATAGATTTTTTCCGATGGAGTAATATTATGATTGAATTTACTTATAAGTATATGATAGTATAGGGTTTTACCGTAGCTATGACCTTAATGATTGCTTTAAACCATGAAGAAAATTATACGATTATTAATTACACTACTATTGTTTTGTGAAGTATTCCCAAGCAAGTCGCAGGAGAATATTCATAGCTATCGCTTCGAACATATTACCGTCAATGAGGGACTTCCGCATAGCGATGCCAACTGTATTGTGTCTGATAGTACGGGGTATATCTGGGTAGGTACCAACAATGGTGTCTCAAAATACGATGGCTATTCGCTCAAAAACTATGATTTGCCAGTAAATCCACACAATGGTTTGCCCAGCAATAGAGTAGTGGCTATGCACCTCGATGCCCACAAAAGATTATGGGTGGCTTCGGGAAGTGCTGGAGTAAGTTTTTGGGATAAACATCACGATAAATTTATCAATGTTGCCGAACGAGAAGGCAATGGTGTAGACCAAAAAGTACTCGAAAAACTTCGGGTTAGTAATGTTCTATCCATTTCGAGCGACTCTTTTGGAAGGGTTTGGGTAGGCACTCGCACGATGGGACTGTTTATGTTAGAGTTTAAAAATGATTTATTGGTTTCAATCCGTCAAATCGCTGTGGATGGTACTACCCAATATGGCGTAGCGTCAATGGTACGAGAGCGAGATGGTTCTATCTGGATTGGTACAGTGAGTCATGGATTGTGGCATTTAGGCCCAAAGCAGTCTGTGCCCGTACCTACGCTTTTTACGAATCATAAAATTTCGGCTTTGTGGGTAGATAACCGTGAGAATCTATGGATAGGTACACAATTTGAATTATTTTTTGCAAGTAAAGAAGAAAAAAGAAACCGAGTCTTTCACACAACGTTGATTCAGCAGTTTTCGGAAATAGGCAGTGTATTTGTCGACTCTTTTCAACACCTTTGGGTAGGAACAAACCATGGCTTGTATTACTGGGCAACGGTTCCTAAAAGTACTGAATCTACGTATTTGACTACTTGGAAAAATACTATACAACGTTTTTTACCCACAGATGGAGACCCGTACAGTATCAATTCAGGACGAGTACATCAAATTTTAGAAGATAAATATCATAATCTTTGGTTAGCGGCATCTTCGGGAGGGCTCAACAAAGTAGACCTTAAAAGAAAACCCTTTTTTGTGATTCAACGCCAATTTGGCACAGCCTCTTCTTTGCCTAGCAACTACATAAATGCCGTTTTGCTAGATCAAGACCAACAACACCTTTGGATAGGCACCAGAAATGGTTTTTCTAAATATCATCTCCAAAATCGTACCTATCAAAACTTTGCTAATACTCCCATCAATGGCGATGGGTCAGGGGTAGATATTTCTACTTTTTATCAACAAAAAGATGGTACGATTTGGGTAGGAACTCGTTATCGTGGGCTACTAATTTTTAAACCAAATACTCGAAAGGTGATTACAGACCTTAGTGCCAATTTGTCTTTGTATGCCACGAGTATTGAGCGAATTCAAGAAGATAAATATGGAACAATTTGGGTAGCAACTTTTGAAAAAGGGCTTCTAAGACTGGATAAAGACGGTAATCTTTTACAACAATATTCGCTGGAGATAAATAATTTTCCTGCGCGACAGTGTACGTATCTGTTGTATGAGCCTAGCACAGACCATCTTTGGGTGAGTTCACGCGATAAAGGAGTTTTGAAACTCAAAATCTCGGCAACAACAATAACCTTGGTAAGCAATTATCAATATGAAAAGAATAATCCTAATAGCTTAAGTGGAAACTATGCTTGGCCACTGGTCAAAGATACAAAAGGTAATTTGTGGGTTGGTACGATTGGGGCAGGACTGAATAAAATCTCTCCTCAGGGTATTGTAGAGCGTTGGAATATTGGTTATTCAAATATCGAATCACTGATATTCGACCGTCAGGGATATCTTTGGTTGGGAGGCGATGGCTTGATGAGACTCAATACTCAAAATCGTCAGCAGATACATTATGATGTAGGCGATGGGCTACAAAGTAACTCTTTCAAAATCGGGGCGGTATGTCAAGATAAGGAGGGCTATTTCTATTTTGGAGGAATAAAAGGGATTACCTATTTCAAGCCAGAGCAGATTCAGCCTAGTAGTCAAAAGCCTGAAATACATCTGACTACGCTAAGAATCTATAACAAAGAGGTACGTATAGGAGAGCCCTTTGAGGGGCGGTTGATTTTGTCACAACCCTTAGATGAAACTCAAGAGCTGACAATCGAGCCTAACGAAAATTATTTTTCCATAGAATTTGTCGGTATTAATTACAAAAACCCCAAGAAAAACCAATATGCTTACAAATTGGTAGGCTCAAACGACGACTGGATTTATACAGATTATAATCAGCGTATTGCCAACTTTTCGAACCTAGATGCTGGAGAATATACGTTCTTGGTCAAGGCAAGTGATGGGGAGGGAGCGTGGTCGGCCAAACCCGCCGAAATAAAAATTCGAGTGCTACCGCCTTGGTACAAGACTTGGTGGGCGTTCCTCATTTATGCTTTAATTTTATTTTTTGTGTTCAAAGAGTATCAAAAGGCCACATTGGCAAAACAGGCTTTAAAAAATGATGTCTTGATGGAAAAATACAAAGCAGATCAGGAAAAAACCTTGACGGATCTTAAGCTTCGTTTTTTTACCAACGTTTCGCATGAATTAAGAACGCCACTAACCTTAATTTTGGGACCAATTGAAGAGTTGGCTTCTACAGAACATGAGAAAAAGGACAAAATCATGCTGATTTTACAACAAACCAGAAAATTACTGGATTTGGTAAATCAGTTACTCGATTTTCGAAAAGCCGAGACGGGGAATATGAAAATACTAGCAACCTTCGGTAATATCATTCCAATCATAGAGGAAGTGTTTTTGATTTTCAAACTTAAAGCCCAAGAGTCCTCGATTGATTATACCATGAGTCTGCCACAAACGACAGTGGAGCTGTTTTTTGATAGTAGTAAATTAGAAATTATTCTGACCAACTTGTTATCCAATGCTTTCAAATATACGCCAGTTGGAGGGAAAATAAGCCTAAAAACTGAAATAGTCGGTAATTCAGCCGAAGAGGTAGTTTTTGAGGCAGGCAAGCTAAAAAATCACTTTTTACAAATATCTATTCAAGATTTTGGGGTTGGTATGTCTAGCGATGAATTGGAAAGAATCTTTGATCCATATTATCAGGCTTCTCATACCGAGACGCTCAAAATTAGAGGAACGGGCATCGGTTTGTCACTAGTTAAACAGTTGGTAGAAGCTCATAAAGGTAGCATTGAAGTAGAGAGTGCCATTGGAAAAGGTACAGTATTCATTTTGAAATTACCTTTTAGCAAAAAAACTCTTGTCGAAAATAGCGATAGTATACAGCCTAATGAGGAGGCTAAAACAACGATCGAGGAGGCTATTCCTTTGGTAGCAGTTTCGGAGAAGTCTTCTGCAAAAATCTTGATTGTTGAAGACCAAGAGGATTTGAGGGCCTATTTAAAACAAATTTGTGAAGCAACTTATGATGTTGAAACTGCTGTCGACGGCGTAGACGGCTGGGAAAAGGCCTTAGAATGGCAACCCGATTTGATTATTAGTGATATCATGATGCCCAACAGCGATGGCTTGGAGCTTTGTCAAAAGGTCAAACAAAATCCTAAAACCTCGCATATTCCAGTGTTCTTGCTAACGGCTCGTGGGGCAGTAACACATGAAGTGGAAGGTTTAGAGATGGGAGCCGATGAATATATGGCAAAGCCATTTAATCCTTTGGTGCTGAATGCCAAAATAGCTTCTATTCTTCAAAATCGCTCGCAATTGCGTAGCTATTACCAAAAGCAGATTTTGCTAGAACCCAGTTTGCCAGATATTCCAGACGAAACAAAAGCCTTATTGGAAAAAGCTATGGCGATAGTGGAGGCAAATCTAACCAATCAAGAATTTACGGTACAGACGCTTGTGAAGGATATGGGGATGAGCCAGTCTGCGATCTATCGTCAAATCAAATCCATTACAGGACAATCTTTGGTGGAGTTTATTCGAGATATTCGCCTTAAACGAGCAGCGCAGTTGCTGAGCAACGGCAACCTTCGTGTGACCGAAGTAGCTATGCTAGTAGGCATTGAGGATATGAAGTATTTTAGAAAAATGTTTCAGCAAACCTACAATGTTTCTCCCTCAGAATATGCCAAGCAGAAGAAAGAGAATTTGATGTAGTGAGTTGGAGGTAGTAATAGAATTTGTTTACCATGGCGAGGACTTTTTGTGAAGTTCCGATGCTGGTGCTGGCTTCTCCCACGCTGGTGCTGGCTTCCTAGCCAGTACCCATTTTTTCTTTGGATTCTATCCAGCAAATATCCAAGCTATTGCTAACTTCTTGCAGAAACTACTCCTTTTCAGGGAGATTATTTTTTCAAATAATAAAGGATTAGAATCCTTAGATTTGGTAAGTGCTGGCTAGGAAGCCAGCACTAGCACTGCAGTCAAAAAATATATTTTTCGACCGCTTTTTTGATGCTACTATGCTAGATTTGACTCGGCTTAAGACGCAATCATTGCGTCTCTACTGCTAGCATACAAATTTTACCACAATCACTCATTCGTTCAATCACTAAATCACTAAATTAGAGATGACTCATGTTTGGTATTTCATGTTTTGTCTTAACAAATAGAAGCTAATTTATCTCCCTAGCAACCGCCTTGGCGAAGAGCACGTTTATAAATTATTTTATGATTTTGTTCTACATAGTCGCCTGCTACTATTGGATACGAATACTTGGGTGCATGCGATACACTGTGGCTTCTTATAATTATTTTGTCCTTGACTTTCAGGTTATGCAATTGCTCAAATTCGGTGTTAGTATTCAAAATATTATTGCCAGACTTTTCTGGTCCAAAACTAAGGATATAATCTTCTCCATTAATTTTGACCATTATTCCAAAACCCAATCTTGAGCCTGCTGGGAGAGAAAGAGATGTTACAATGGCCTCCATATTAGAGAAAGCACCTATGTTCTTCCTTATTTTAGCTTCGGCAGCATATACTTTTTGGCCTGCGGGAGACGCTTCCCACTTTTTGAACATCACACCATCAGGGCTTGCTTCCCATTTTTTTAATGCGGCTTTCTTTTCTGCAATAGTGAGAGGCTTGGAGATGGACTTTTTGGAAGTTTTATTGGCAGGTTCATGATTTGCAAATACCAGCCCACTTGCTCCAACCAGTGCTAAAATCAGTGTATAAATGATTTGTCTCATATTTTTTGTCTGTTTAATTGAATAGAACGGAATGTGCAAAATATCGAGGTATAAAAGAGGTTTTTGGATACGATAATTTTCATACTGTTCACATGACAAAATTACCATAATCTACAAGATACTTGCTGTCACTCAAGTGTTATTGATATGTTATAGAGTTGTTAAAATGATCTTGCGCTGGTGCTGTCTTCTCTCCAAAGCTACTCC
>NZ_JBMLSD010000132.1:0-2867 GCF_049240685.1 Flectobacillus sp. | reverse complement strand
CGCAAAAATATTTTCAAAGTCTCTCAAAAACCCTATTCAGCACCAATAAGTTAGTGGGCAAAATAAAATTTAAGATTGAACTTTGGGCTTTCAGGTAACGGCTTTCGGCGGTAGGCTTTGGAAAAAAGCATGGCTGTGGTTATTAAAAAACATTCTAACACTCTTTGCCTAGTGCCTAAACTCATAACTTTAATCTTATTCTGCTCGATAACTAAATTTCTTTTTCACAGATAAATTAAACTAATCTAGTAACGAAATAACCTCAACTACAGTCATGATATAATAATAAACCCAATCAAAGAGTTGAGCGTCACTGTAGTATCTTTGTGAATCAGTACAACATGTTCACAACAGACTAAACCCTATTTTCGCTCAGCAAAGCAAGATGTATCACATGCAAAAACTATTTACAACCTTGATGGGGCTATTATGGCTATCATCTTTTGGTATTATTGCGCAAAATTTTACCTTAAAAGGACAAATCATCAACCAATCTACACAGTTACCTATCGAAGGTGCCATTGTACGCACCTTACCTAATGGTTATGCTGTTACTAACTCTTTAGGAGAGTTTTCTATTTCGAAATTGGCTTCTTCAGAAGTACAAGTACAGATTTCACATATCGGTTTTCAGAAATATGAAGCCAAAGTAAAAACAAATCAAACCCTTAAAATTGCTTTGTCCATAGCGATGGTACAGCTCGATGAGGTAGAGGTACATCCCGAAAACGCACACCAACAGCAAACAATTAGCAGTATTGATTTGCAGCTAAGACCTATTAATAATTCACAAGAAATCCTCCGCTCAGTACCTGGATTATTTATTGGTCAACATGCGGGAGGTGGCAAAGCCGAACAGATTTTTCTACGAGGTTTTGACCTCGACCATGGTACCGATATCCGCTTGACAGTGGATGGTATGCCCGTAAATATGGTATCGCATGCGCACGGACAAGGATATGCCGATTTGCACTTTGTAATTCCTGAATTGATAGAAAGAGTAGATTTCAAAAAAGGCCCTTATTATGCCGATAAAGGTAATTTTACCACAGCAGGTTGGGTAGATTTTAGAACAAAAAATGTCTTGGACAAAAACTTTGTAAAAGTTGAAGCTGGGCAGTTTAATACCTATCGTGCAGTGGGCGCGTTTAATCTTTTGGGACAAAAAGCCAAAGAACGCAACGAATCCATGTACGTAGGAGGAGAGTATAGCTATTCGGATAGTTATTTTGATTCGCCGCAGCATTTTCGTCGTATCAATGCCGTCACAAAATACAACCGTCAGTTTTCGAGTAAATCACAATTAACCTTGACGGCTTCTACTTTTTGGAGTAAATGGAATCACTCGGGGCAAATCCCCGACCGTGCAGTAGATTCAGGTCAAATTTCATTTTATGGTGCCATTGACGATACCGAAGGCGGCGAAACTAGTAGAAGTAATTTTAATGCACAATTGGTTACTCAATTGGGAAATGGCGTGTTGAAAAACCAATTATTTTACTCCAATTATAACTTTTTGTTATTCTCCAACTTTACTTTTTTCAAAGAAGACCCTATCAATGGAGACCAAATAAAGCAGCATGAAAATCGTAATCTTTGGGGAGGAAATACCAGTTATTCGCTTGAACATAGCAACGGTGCGAGTTCGAATATTGGTGTTGATTACAGACAAGATTTTGTAAACAACCTCGAATTATCACGAACCGTCAATCGAACCTTTGTTAGTGATTCATTGAAATACGGCAAAGTTATGGAACAAAACTTAGGATTTTACTACGATTATACCATACGACTATCAGAGCGATTGACAGCCAATGTTGGTTTGCGTTATGACGTGTTTTGGAATCGATATAACAACTTTTTGAGTGATTCGAGTAAATATACCTTAAGAGCAAATGCTTCTATTCTGAGCCCTAAATTCAACTTATATTATACCCCAAACAATCGGGTGCAATTGTATTTGAATACGGGAAAAGGTTTTCACTCAAACGATACGCGCGTTGTAGTAGCAACTCAAGGGCGTGAGATATTGCCAGCAGCTTATGGCTCAGACTTGGGAGTTGTTTGGAAACCATTTTCAAAATTATTGCTCAATATGTCGGCATGGTATTTATGGCTCGACCAGGAGTTTGTGTACGTGGGCGACGAAGCCGTAGTGGAGCCAAGTGGTAAAACTCGTCGTATGGGATTAGATCTTTCGTTGCGTTATCAAATTACAGATTGGTTGTACGCCGATATGGATTGGAACATCGCAAAACCAAGAGCATTGGGCGTAAACGAATTACAAGCATTTTTGCCGTTGGCACCTACAAGAACCTCGACAGGAGGCTTGAATGTCAGAACACAAAATGGATGGAGTGGCTCGTTGCGATACAGATATATGGCCGACCGACCAGCCAATGAAGATAATACGATTATTGCCAAGGGGTATTTTGTAAACGATATGCAGGTAAATTATCAATACAAGGCATATAACTTTGGATTATCGGTTCAAAACCTCGCCAATGTACGTTGGAAAGAAACGCAGTTTGCTACCGAAAGTCAGTTGAAAAATGAAACAGAACCCGTAAATGAAATCCATTTTACGGCAGGAACACCATTTTTTGCTAAATTATCGGTAGGCATATCTTTTTAGAATAAGTAGGAAGACGTTATTAGTCTGATTACTGGACAAAATTGAATGTACTAGTTCAAGACTTAGTCTTGGACTCATTTTTTTAACAGTTTAAAACTGTTTTTACAAAATTCAGTGAAAAAGTCTAAACACCTGAATTACACTTTCTCGTTTTGTCTAGTAATCAGACCTCAGATATACTATTGATTTAATATTTCCTAAAAAAATGAAAAAGGTACGATGTGAATCATTT
>NZ_JBMLSD010000131.1:0-1421 GCF_049240685.1 Flectobacillus sp. | reverse complement strand
TGAGGGCATTGGTCGTATAAAAGCTACTCCAGGTCAGACTCTGCTGAGGAATAAATGACACCGTCCCACTCAAGGGGTAGTTTTGGGCGTTGGCTTTAAGAAAACTAAGAACAAGGTATAAAACCAGAAATAAGAATAAGTTGTAGATTTTCTTCATTGAAAGCTATTAAGTTAGTTTCTTGTTGAGACTGACTTAGCGCTAAAAAGTATCAGACACTTCTGTTTAATAGGGGTTAAACTTATTATTATTTGGGATTACACACTATTTTGGGGTAAATTTCAAGAGAAATTACAAAACTATCTAAATTAAAAAGCCTCAAACAAAACCATTAAGGTTCTATTTGAGGCTCATTATTGTATTTTTTTAAATTTTTGATTTATTCCTGCTGACCCGCCTCAGAAATTAACTGGTCGGATAGTTCTTTTCCTAGATAACCATCAATCAAATTGTGGGCTAAGTAAATTAATGGTGTCATGAGAATCGCTGAAAAGAACTTATATAGATAGTTATTCAGAGAAGTCGAAATCCATTGGTCGATTGTCCAGTTGCCAAAAACCACAAAGGCTATTCCAATCACGACAAAGCTGTCTATCAACTGCGATACCAAGGTAGAGCCCGTAGCTCGAAGCCAAATTTTTTCTCCTTTTGTGACTTTTCTAATCGAATGAAACACATAGGCATCTAGGATTTGGCTAATCAAAAATGCACTCAACGAACCAGTAATAATCCCCAATCCTTGGCGAAAGATTTTGGCGAAAGCTTCATTAATATTAAAATTATGGTCGCCTTTGTTGACATCAATCCAAAAGTCTGCTGGAACCAATAAGGTCGCTCCATAAATAATCAGAAAGCTGTAGGCAATGAAACCTGCTGTTAAATAGGAAATGCGTTTTACGCCTTTTTTACCAAAATATTCATTGATGATGTCGGAAGTGATAAAGACAAATGGCCAGTTGAGCGCCCCAGCGGTTTGGTTTATATCCCAAATACCAAAAAAAGTATTGAGGTGAAGTGGTTCAAAACCCAGAGTTTTTTCTACCGAAAAAATCTTGGCACCAACAATTTCGGCTACAATGGCATTGGTCAGGAATATTCCAAAAAGAAAGATATACAGTTTGGTTCGTTTCGAGTCTAAAGTCGAAGTTTCGATATGCATAAGTTAGTACGCTTAATGATAAAGCTATTTATGAGTTGAATTGTTGGTTTTAGGGTAAAATCACCACGATTGAGATAGATTTTATTTCTAAAATACAAACAAAGCCGTAAAAGTTCAAACACAAGAGTTCGAAAGCTAGAAGTTTAACTTATAAAAGCTAAAAAGTGTTTAAAGGAGAGTTTTGTATTATCGATTAATTTATAGGCCAAATACAAAAAAAGCATCTGAGGTTACTCAGATGCTTTTGCAAGAAAAATTTTCATT
>NZ_JBMLSD010000130.1:0-1366 GCF_049240685.1 Flectobacillus sp. | reverse complement strand
TTGTGCTTTAAGCTTTCAGGTATCGGCTTTCGGCGGTGGGCTATGGGAAAAATGCGTGTCCGTAGTCGTTAAAAACATTTTTACACTCTTTGCCTTGTGCCTATTGCCTTGTCCCTAAAACACAAAACTTAAATATAATTCTGCACGATTACTTACTCTCTTTTTATAGGATACCCCATAGCTCGGCCTATCGATTTTATACCAAAACGACTTCTAATTACGTCCATGGCTGTATAAAGTGGCGCTACTTTGGCACTTTGATCAAAGAGGCTAAGTTGTTGTACACCCCGTACTAATTTGGTAAATCGAACACCCACTAGTCGAATTAGTAGCCTTTTTTCATATAGTTGATCAAATAGCTGTAAGACCAATGGTATCAAAATATGGTCAGCAGAAGTACTAGAAATGATGACTTGTTTATTATGTGTATCAAAATTTGAATAGCGCAGCTTTACCGTCACGCAGGCCGTACAGTATCCATCTTTCCGAAGTTCATAACTTAGTTGTTCTGCGAGTCGAATCAGTATGGATTTTAAGTACACAAGGTCTGTTGTATCTTGCTGAAAGGTTATTTCTTTAGACATACTTTTGGGTTCAGAATAGGGCAATACTGGCGAATAGTCTATGCCATTGGCTTTTTCCCACAAAACCTTACCCATTTTTCCGAAAGTTCTTTCGAGTACTTTACATGGCATTTCACTTAATGTACCCACTTTTGAGATACCCATATTGCGTAAAGTTTGCGCCGTTACCTCACCAACCATAGGTAATTTATTTATGGCTAAAGGAGCCAAAAATTGTTTTTCTTGTCCAATCTCGACAAGATTATATCCTGCAGGTTTTACTTCATTGGTTACTACTTTCGAGACTGTTTTACTAGTCGAGAGTCCAAAGGAAATACTAAGCCCCGTTTCTTTAATAATTGTTTTTCGTAAATGTTGAGCATAACGATACGTCCCAAAGAATTTTTCCATACCAGTCATATCAATATAAAACTCATCCACGGAGGCTTTTTCAACAAGGGGAGCATTCTCAACGATGACTTCGGTAACCATTTCTGAGTACTGAGAATATGCCTCAAAATCGCCTCGAAGAATAATCGCATCTGGACATAAATGACGAGCCATTCGCATGGGCATAGCCGAATGTACGCCAAAACGGCGTGCTTCATAACTACAAGCTGATACAACACCTCTATCGGACATACCTCCTACAATGACAGGTTTGTTATTCAATGCGCTATTTCGTAATCTTTCAACAGATACAAAAAAGCAGTCAAGATCCATGTGCAAAATAGCTCTATCCATTTTTTAGCTACTTAAAGTATTCAAAATTATTATTTGAATACAAAATTAAGCTAAAAAAG
>NZ_JBMLSD010000129.1:0-3007 GCF_049240685.1 Flectobacillus sp. | reverse complement strand
AAATCTTAAAAAACCAGAGGCAATGAGCAAAGAGCGATGATAAAAGGAGTCGATTACATTCGAAGTATCGCTCTTTTACGGCACTCTGGTAGTTTTCTGTAAAAGCAATAGGCAGGTCGAGAGCGGGGCATTGCAAGCTGGAGTCGAACCAGATGACCTCATTGTATTACTCAATCACGCCATTCCTCCCCTATATTGGCTGCGAAGTATCTCAACCTTACGGCATTTTACAAAATCTTCAGTATGATAGCCTTATGCTTGGATCTTAACACATAGGTACTTTACAAATCTATTCCTTGAATAAAATCTACAATACCTTGTCCATTTTCTAGGGCATCGAGTACTTCAAAAATTTTATCTGACCAGCCCGCCAACAAATACACATCTCCTGATTCTACTCTCATGGGACTTTGACCATAACCAGCTAAATCAAAAAGATATAACTTTGCTTTCGGAAATTTCCTTTTATAGTTTTGCCAAGCCGTTTTAATGCTGTTCGCATCTCTATTTTGGCTATTCCATAACTGCGTATCCGTAAAAATCATCACCTTATCAGCTTGATATTCACGCTTTAACAAATCCTCAATCACCAAATGCGCATTTGTTGAATATCCCACTTCTCCTTCACGTTGATGAAATGCGGCTACATTCGATAAAATGCTTTTACTAGGCATTTGTATCACTTTCCAAGTATCTCCAAACATCCCCGTAACTACATTTTTACAACGGCTTTGCAAGAGCATCGCCAATAGCAAACCTATATCATAATACATCAGACTACTTTTTGCAGATAATCTTTGTTGCATCGATCCTGACACATCACAAGCCAAAACAACTTTGGTATCGTTCTCAAAGCCCTTGATATTTTGAGCACTTAATAGCATCGCTTTTTCTAAAGCATCAACAACTCTAATCACTCTACCATCGGTTATATTACTCAATTCTCGATAGGCAGACCAATATCGAAATGGTAGCTGTTTAGCAGTTCTGACGGCATTCTCTTCAGATAAATAAGATAAAACCATTTCCAAACATTCATCTGAGATATTACATTCCAGCATATTTCTAAGATTTCTCAGCAAGGCCATATACCCTACTTTCTTGCTCAGAATCAGCTCTTCCCATTTAGCTCTGAAGGCTTTATTTTTTGCCTTTTCACTTCCAAAATGAAGCTGTCCAAGTGCAGAAAGTTCTGTCTCCCAAGTATATGGTGTAGACAAGGTATTCTGAGTGATTTTATCAAAAACAACTTGTTGAGCTAAATCCTTAGCTTTCGGATGCACCAAGAACAAGGCATCTCTTAATTTTACCTCCGTATTTTGATTATACTTGGCAAACTGGTATTCATCAAAACGATTAAATGCTTTTGCCAAACCTCTTTGAATCTGTTTTGAAAGTCGATTGAGTCGCTTTGTACCTGTTCTTTGATTGGTTTGCTGATAATAAGCCAAAGTCTCTGTGATCTCATCTGGTCGCATAACTATTTGCTCAATAGCTTTTCCAACCCAAGCTCCTGCATCCGCTTTTTTGGCTAACTCTACCGAAAGCACAATTGGCACAGAACGCAAATTCATAGAACGGCGAGCATACACTGCCAGTTTAGCACAATATTCTGGTGACACTTTTTCAATCAATTGCTGTAGGCGTAATAATCTTTCTTCTGCTTTTTCATAGAAACTGTCATGAAGCAGGCTTGTCACCGTAGCACTATATAATTCCATTTCTGGACTCAACTGATACGAAGGTGCTCCTTCATAATTTTTGAGAATAGTATTGGTCTTCTTTAAGAAATTGAATTTCATGACATTAGGTTGTTTTAAATTTCTAATACAAATTTGCAGTGTATCTACGCAGTCTTTTTGCGTAGTTCTATTTTTTTTTACTTTTTTGTAAAAAATATTTCAAAAACTTATAAAAAGTGTGTTTTAAATATGCCAACTAATAGAAATGCTCTCATTCGTTACAAAACAATCGATGCTTGTTTACAGAATCGTCAGCGAAAATGGACTTTAGAAGATTTAATAGAAAAGGTATCTGATGCACTCTATGAGTATGAAGGAATAGATAAAGGAATCAGCTTGCGTACCATTCAAGCAGACATTCAAGTCATGCGCAGTGACAAATTAGGATATGAAGCACCGATAATCGTTGTTGATAAAAAATATTATACCTATGCTGACCCCAATTTTAGTATTACAAAATCACCAATTACCCAAACAGACCTTATTCAAATGAATGAGGCGTTATCATTATTAAAGCAATTCAAAGGTTTCTCGCATTTTGATCAATTGAGCGAGGTAGTCAATAAGTTAGAAGAACATGTTTATAGTGCACAAGAAAAGCGAAGTTCAATTATTGATTTTGAAAAAAATGAGAACTTGAAGGGACTGTCTTATTTAGACTATCTTTATCATGCCATTTTAGCTAAAAAAGCACTTATCATAACTTACAAATCATTCAAAGCACGGCAAGAAGGAGTTTTTGTATTCCACGGATGGTGGTTAAAAGAATTTAAAAACCGTTGGTTTTTAGTAGGTAAAAGAAGAGCAAATGAAAGTATTTTACACCTTGCTTTGGACAGAATACAAGAAGTTCACGTCTCTGAAGACATTACTTACCTACCAAATGATGTCATTGTTCAAGAAGAATACTATAAAAATACCATTGGAGTTACTGTAAATAATCTTCGTCCACAACAAATAGTATTAAACTTTACCCCTTTGCATGCACCTTATGTAATTACGAAACCTTTACATCATTCACAAAAAGTTATCGAGGAAAATGAAAAAGGACTTACCATTGAATTATCATTACAAATCAATTTTGAGTTAGAAAAAGAAATTTTAGGATTCGGAGATGGAGTTGAAGTTTTAGCTCCTCTAAAGCTAAGAAAAGTAATTCAAGGTAGATTAAGCCGTGCTTTAAAGTCTTATCAATCATAAAGAACAACATAATTTCTTGCGTCATTCCAACTTGTTAGAGGATTAGAATATCTGATTTACTGGGC
>NZ_JBMLSD010000128.1:0-15561 GCF_049240685.1 Flectobacillus sp. | reverse complement strand
TTTTTAATAACGATAGATAGTTTTTTTGCTGATTGCTCTAGGCTGTAAGCCGTAGGCCTCAGTCAAAAGGTCTTTATCATTTCACAAAAAAACCTTTTTCTTTAGCATAAAGCTTAAAGCCTATTGCCTAAAGCCTAAAGCCTATTTATTATTTCCCCTCAATACAGTCTTTTTTGCTATCCTTTTCACAATATAAACTTGTTAAAATACAATTTCTAATCTTATTTTAATTTATTCTAAATAAAAGCTTGTATAATAGTATTCCTCCCTCTACATTTGTGCATCTATTTAAAATAAGTCTAAATATCAATAATGAAATGAGTTATATGAAAAGTGTTTATTTACTAATGTTATGTCTGTTTACGCAAATGATTTATGCTCAAACTGGACAGATTACAGGTAAAGTATCCAATAATGATGGTCAACCAGCGGCATTTGTTTCTGTTCAATTAAAAGGGAGTAAGAAAGGAACGACCTCAGACGAACAAGGTAAATTTAAAATTTCCAATTTGAAAGGTGGTAATTATACATTGGTAGCTTCTTTTGTGGGCTATAAAACTTTGGAACAAAAAGTGGTAATTGAGGAAGGTAAAACATTAAATCTTTCACTCGAATTGCTCGAAAGTTCTGAAATGATTAAAGAAATCGTGGTATCGGGGAGCTATGTCGCTAATCGTACGCCATCGCTAGGAAAAGCTAATATCCGACCTTTAGATTTACCCCAAAGTACTGGAGTAGTAACAAGTACAGTAATTGCAGATCAGCAAGCCATTAGACTTGGCGACGTGGTAAAAAACGTGAGCGGGGTATCGCTAACTGAAACGCGTGGTGGTGTTGCCGAAACTTTCTCTTCACGTGGATATAGTGTAGGAGTTGCGGGAGCAGGAGGCAGTATTTTTAAAAATGGAACTATCAGCAATACGATGGGTTTCCCAGATGCTAGTACGCTCGAATCGGTTGAGGTAATGAAAGGTAGCTCTGCGCTATTGTATGGTAATGTTTCGGGTGGTTTGATTATCAATATGGTTACAAAAAAACCTCGTTTCGACTGGGGTGGACAGGCATCTATGCTTTTTGGAAGCTATAATCAATACAAACCAACACTTGATGTTTACGGTCCGATTAGTAAAAATCTTGCTTTTAGAGTGGTAGGAACTTACGAAAATGCAAAAAGCTATCGTGATGTTGTAAAAACCGAAAGAACTTATGTAACCCCATCGTTGCTTTACAAAATCAATGATAAAACAGATGTTTTGTTACAGGTAGATTATTTGAAAAGTAATATTGTTCCAGATGCTGGTGTAGGTACACCAAATAGTAGAATTACCATTACTGAGTTGCCAGATGCTCCTCGCAATCGTTTTATCAATACTAGCTGGGCATACAATAATACCGAGCAAACATCGAGCTTTTTGACAATCAACCACAAATTTGATGCAAATTGGAAATTGACTGCTATAGGTTCGATTCAAAACACAGTTGTAAAGGGTTTTGGCGCAGGGGTTCCTAGTGCCATTGCAACCAATGGAGACTATACACGTACATTGAGTGCCGTTCATACCAATGAAAGAGATTATACTGCTCAGGTTAACTTGAATGGAGGTTTTAAGACAGGCGCTTTGACTCATCAGTTATTGGCGGGTGCTGATTTCTTAAGAATTTCGAATGTGAGTCATAGTTTTAAATTTACTTCGGCAGCAGGTGTAGTAGGAACGGCATACGACAAAATCAATATCTTCGATTTCTCGAAATATGTAGCTCGCACCGACATTCCTACGATTGCGGATACAGCTCGTACAACTACTCCTCAAAATCGCTATGGGATATATGTTCAGGATTTGTTAACGATTACGCCTAAATTTAAGGTATTAGCAGGTTTGAGATATTCGTATCAGACTGCCTATCAGTCTACTATCTTGAATCTTGAGAAAAACACTGAGCGTCGTGGAGCAACTGCTGACAAATCGGATGGTGCTTTTTCTCCAAAATTAGCCTTAATTTACCAGCCATTAAAAACTACTTCAATTTACACATCTTACAGCAATAGCTTTACGATTAACACTGGTACTGATATCAATGGCGACAATCTTAAGCCTTCGATTATCGATAACTACGAAATTGGGGTAAAAAATGAGTTTTTGGACGGTAAACTATCTGCTAATTTGAGTGTTTATAAAATCATCAATAGCAATTTTGCACAAACTGCACTCTTTGATAAAAACGGAAACCCGAATACCAATACAAACATTAGAGAGTTATCAGGTGAAACAACAAGCGATGGTTTTGAAGTAGATGTGAATGCTGTTTTATCTAAAAACTTCTATTTCTTGTTGGGTTATGGATACAACTTTATGCGCTATACAAACACAACAGGTGCGGTGGGTTCACAAGTAGAAGGAGAGCAACTCATCAGAAATCCTAGAAGTACAGCCAATGGTTCGATTTTCTATACGTTTGATAATACCGTATTCAAAGGAGTAAAGTTAGGCTTGACTGCCTTCTATACTGGAAATCGCTTTGCAGGCAATAACAACGTAGTTGGTTTGAATGGTGGCTTGAACAATACTACTGCCTCTTTGAGTTCTTACAATGCCTTGATTCCTTTATCTGGTTTCGCAACAGTTGATTTCTCTGTAGGATACACCTACAACAAAGTGTCAATTTTAGGTAAAGTTTCGAACATATTCAACGAGATGAATTACATTGTACACGATCGTTATAGTATCAACCCGATTCCTCCACGTCAATTGGCTGTTACGGTCAACTACAGATTTTAATTTGACAATTCAGTGATTTAAAAATTATTTTTATCATAAATTTTAGTATCAAAAAAGGCGTTCGAATATCTAATTTCGAACGCCTTTTTTGATACTCGATAAATGAATGACCTTATTCTCAAAATTTGGGCTGTCTTATATTTTGGTTAAATTTAAAAATTAACGTAAAATAAAATTGTATTCCTACACTAGGAGCGGTAAGCTTAAGACGCACAGTTCTAAACTGTTAAAAAATTGAGTCAAAGACTTAGGCTTGAACTAGGGAATAATCAAAAAATTACATTCTACACTTCTTTTATCCCTCAATTTGTAAATCATATTTATGCAAAAGTCCGGCAAGTCCTAGTACTGAAAACTTAGCCTTTTTCATTCGATTGCTCTCAGGATCAATAGCAAAATTATAAGAAGTTCGTAAGTCGGCTTTTTCGAGTATAGTTCGGTTAAAGATAGCTTGATCTAAATTACAGTTTTCAAAAACAGCACTAGTCAAGTCGGTTTCGGCGAAGTCGGCGCCTTGTAATTGTGTGTCTTTGAAAATCGTTTTCTTGAGTTTAGTTTTGAAGAAGGAAGCATGGTTTAACTGACAATTCTCAAAAGAAACCTCAAATCCGAATGAATTACAAGTATCAAATCGTAGTCCCAAAGTTTTACAGTCCTTAAAAATAACTCCCTGAAAGGCAGTATTATTGATGGTAGCTAAACTCAAATTGCAAGCCAAAAAACGACAGTCCGTAAATTTATAGCTAGAAAGGTTTTTGTTTGATAAATCACAATGGCTAAAACTACAGTTTTCGTACTCGCCTTTGCTTAGCTCATTTATTTTATCAAAAATTTGGTCAGTAAAATATTGGTCTTGCATCGAATGATTTACAGGTTTTAGTAAAAGGAAACCTCAAATTAGTAATATTTAGGTAGGTGGGCAAAATCAGAGTTGATTTATTCGTTTGGGCACTAGTCAATATTTACATGGCAAAAGGTGTTAAGATGTTGATGATAATCATAGACACGCTTTTTCCCAATTTCTTTTGTTTACGACTTTCAGCTGTGGGCATTTGGCGAAAATATATCCTTTGTTAAAAAAACAATTTATCACTCTTTACCTCATGACTAGAACACAAAACTTTAATCTAATTCTGCACTTTTACTTTTTTAATAAAAATTCAAAAGGTAAATGAAGCCTTTTGGCCCATGCTTTTTCGCTGTGGTCTTCGCCTTCAAATTTGAGAGTCTTCCAGTTGTTGGAGCTAAAACCTTTTTTAAGCATCAACTCATCCACTTTTGCTTGGTGCTTTGGATAAAATGCGTCTAAGGTTGCCGTCCCGAAATCAAAATAGATTTTGTGAGTTTTAGGCGATGGGAGGTGGGCTTCCATGTAGTTTAAAAATGCTTCGGGTATCGGGTTGTTTGTATCCGAAAAAATACCAATCCAGTGCGTAGACAAACAAGCCGCTCCACCAAAAATCTCAGGATATTCACAAATCGCATACATAGAAATCAACCCACCCATGCTACTTCCTGCCACGAATGTATTGGCAGGGTCTGTCCAAACAGAAAAATGTTGGTCTATATAAGGCTTTAGTTCTTTTACCAAAAATCGTAAATAGTTATCTGAAATAGGCTGGAAGTTTTCCTCAGTTCGACCCAATTTTTTGAGTTCTGCGGTAACAAAATCCTTTTGGTTTGAGCTAAGAGACTCATACGGCTTTTGAGGGAAATAGTCGGCATGGCGAGTTGCCCCTCCATTCCAAATACCTACAATGATAAATTCTTTTGTATTACCTAAATTCATCAACTTAGTCGCTACTTCATCTGCTTGCCAGTCTTGTTTGTTCCAAGTAATGGTACTGTCAAACAACATTTGTCCATCGTGCATATACAAAACAGCGTACTTTTTTTGATTATTATAGCCTTTTGGTAGCCAGATGTCGATATTTCTAGGAGAAACAAACTTTGAAGAGAAATTTTCAATCCGCATAATTTTTCCAGAAGATACTGCTGGTAAGGGAGTCTGTGACATAAGCGAAAATGTGCTAATGAAGAAAAGCGAGAGGAAGTATAAATTTTTCTGTAACATGTTTTGAGTTGTTTCTGGTAAAGTAAAATAAATTCGTTTGTGACAAAGTACCACTTTACAAACAGATGTATCACTTTCTGAAGAGTGAACCTATTACAATGCTTTGGCCCTTAAAGTTTGTTACTCGTCGTAAAAAAGTGAATTTGTTTGGCTTCTTTTCCTTTTGCGATTATTTTTAATAGACAATCAACAAAACACTTTTTTCATGAAAAATATTTTACGAATTAGTACCGTCATTATGTTGCTTTGTACCAAGTCTTTCGGACAAGCCTTTAATAATCTACCAGTTTTGACGCAAAAGCCTCCACTACATGGAAAACATTGGATGGCAGTAACAGGAAAACCTCTGGCCGCTACGGCAGGAGCCATGACCTTTTCGAAAGGAGGTAATGCCATAGACGCCGCTTGTGCCATGCTTGCTGCTACTTGTACGATGTGGGATGTACTAAGTTGGGGTGGCGAAACACAGGCTTTGATTTATAATCCTAAAACCAAAAAAGTGATTGCTATCAATGCCCTCGGGGTAGCGCCTACAGGAGCGACGGCTGATTTTTTTAAAAATAAAGGCATGAAATATCCGCCTGAATTTGGCCCTTTGGCAGCTATTACGCCAGGAACACCAGGAGGATTGATGACCATTTTGGCAGAATATGGTACGATGTCGCTTAAGGATGTATTGGCACCCGCGATGCAAATGGCAGAAGGGTATCCGATAGAAGCACAAACGGCAAATTCAATCGAAAAAGCGAAGGAACAAATCAAACAATGGCCCTATTCAAAAAAGGTATTCTTGCCACATTTGGGCGCTAAATATGAAGCTCCTGAAGCTGGTGAAATATTTGTGCAAAAGGATTTGTTAGAAACTTTAAGAAAATTAGTAAAAGCTGAACAACAAGCATTGGCCAAGGGGAAATCTCGTAAAGAGGCCATTTATGCGGCTTATGATGTTTTTTATAAAGGAGAAATTGCAAAAGAATTTGTGAGAGGTTGTCAAGAACAAGGTGGCTTGATTACTGAACAAGATTTGGCCAACTGGAAAGTAAAAATCGAAGAACCAACGATGACGACATACAGAGGAATTGAGGTATATAAATTACAACAATGGACACAAGGACCCGCCATGCTTCAAACCTTAAATATCCTCGAAAATTTCGATTTGAAAAGTATGGGCTATAACTCTACCCGCTACATTCATACCTTGTATCAGGCCATGAATTTAGCATTTGCCGACCGTGATTTTTACTATGGAGATCCAGCCTTTGCTCCTGAAGAACCGATGAAAGGTTTGCTTTCGAAAGAATATGCCAAAGAGCGCAGTAAACTTATCAATCCTGATGCTAATGACCCTAAAATTGGTCCGGGTGACCCATATCCATTTGAAGGAAAAATCAACCCTTATCAGCATATTTTGAAGACTTGGATGGGAGCGAGCACATTTTCTCCTAAAAATAATGCCGTTTATAATACCCAATTCGAGGAGGATTTTACGGCGGGAACAACTTCCGTTGAGGCTGCCGATGCTGAAGGTTGGGTGATTTCGATGACGCCGAGTGGGGGATGGGTTCCTGCGTGTATTGCTGGTAATACAGGTGTTGGCATGAGTCAACGTATGCAGGCATTTGTGTTGGACCCAAAGGAAAACCCATTTAATGTGGTTGAGCCAGGCAAACGTCCACGTGTCACATTGACGCCGAGTATGGCATTGAAAGATGGAAAACCTTATTTATCATTTGCAAAACAAGCGGGCGATGAGCAAGACCAATTACTATTACAATTTTTCTTGAATATGGCAGAATTTGATATGACTGTTCAGGAAGCTTGCGAAGCACCAAGTTTCAAAACATTACAAATGTATTCTAGTTTTGGAAAGCACGAACGTATCAATGGCGGTCTGACGCTCAATGAAGCAACGCCAAGTTGGACTCGCAAAGATTTGAGTAGAATGGGCTACAAAATCAATTATCAAGAACGCACCAGCGGTCCTATCAATGCCATTTATTTCGATTGGAAACACGGTAGTTTCTGGGGCGGATCTAGTAATCATGGCGAGGATTATGGTATAGGGTGGTAGATAGGTTTTGAGTGATGAATGTAAAGCATTGATAATTAATATTTTATGTGCAAATTTTAATATTGCTGCTTAATTGAATATCCGTTAAATTCTTTTATGTTTTTAACGGATATTTTTTGTTCGCTATCCTGAAGGTGAATAGAAGTTATATGGTCAATTGCATATCTAACCCTTTAACAATGATAGAAATAACACTAGGATTAACTAACTTACTCTACACTCAATTTTTATCTTTAAAAATTCACAAATGTTCGCTGTCTTTATTCAAACCCGTATTCAACCTCTGTGTTGGAAAAAGAGAAATATTTTTCTTTTTTTCATAATACTCGGAGGCGTATCAATTTTTCAAAGAATTTTCTCGCAAACTACCTATGCTCATTGGAATCAAACAGAGCTAGTTTTGAATAACGGAATTGTTACGCGGACGATTCAGCTTCCCAACGGAACCAACTCCATTGGTACTACCTCGTATCGACCCAACAAAGGAGAGTATAACTATTTTGAAAATACCAATTCAGAATTTAGTTTTGAATTGAATCAAAAGCGATACACTGGTGCTGATTTATGGACTTTGTCCGAAATCAGCCCTGTTTCTGATACAAAACAAGGCAGTGGTGTGATCATCAAATTGCTTAGTGCCGACAAGCTTGTAGAGGTTGGTTTGCAATATTTGCTTTATCCAAACTTACCCATTATTCGTAAAAACATTACGGTTAAAAATTTATCCAATAATACACTCACCTTAGAATCTGTTGACGTAGAAAAGTTGTCGGTGACACCGTATTACGCCACTACCTACAGTTGGATTTGCCACGATTACGGGCGTAGACGTTCACTAGGACCTTATAATGGTGATATGCAAGATGCACTCGTGACGATTCATAACAGTGATTGGCAACAAGGAATAGTCATCGGAAACGAGGCTTCTGGAATTATAAAACATACCTCTGCTTTTTGGCAAGACAGAACGATTTGTTCAGGGCTGACACATAGAGATGGACGTTATCCCTTCCGAAAATATCTCAAGTCAGGTGAAAGTTTTGTTTCTCCCCAAGTATTCACGGCGGTATATAACCAACAAAAAGACCCAGATGAAATCTTGAATACTGTAGTGCCCGATTTTGTAAGGAAACATTTGGGGATTCGTCTTTCGGAATTAGTTCAAAAACCTACTTTTGTTTATAATACTTGGGAGCCTTTTAATAAGGCGATTAATGAAAAATTGATAAAGGAGCTAGCCAAAAGCGCGGCTGAGGCAGGCATGAAAGAGTTTATTATCGATGATGGTTGGAGTGATAATTATGGAGATTGGACGATCGATAAAGTAAAATTTCCAAATGGATTAAAGCCACTTTTTGACTATATCAAATCGCTGGGAATGAAGCCAGGCCTTTGGGTCAGTGTGGGAAGTGCTTCAACCGAAAGCAAGGTTTATCAGCAGCATCCAGAATGGTTTGTGTTAGACAAAAATCAACAACCTTATAACTTACATTGGGAAGATTCGACTATGGTAACAGCCTGTTTTAGTACAGGTTGGAAAGACTATATCAAAGATGTTTTGATGAAAATGGCTTTAGATTATGGCTTGGAATACATGAAGCTAGATTTTACTGTAGTGACAAGTCCTTATAAATTTGGAAGCCAAAATGCAGGATGTTTTGCCCAAAATCATCCAAGTCATCGTGACAGAGAGGAATCATTTTTCGTAAATTATGAGGCTGTTTGGAACTTGTTTGATGAGCTACACAAAGCCAAACCCAGCTTATTTATCGACTGTACTTTCGAAACTATGGGAGGTTTACAACTGATTGATTATGCCATGCTCAAACATGCTGAAGGAAATTGGCTGTCAAACTTTGCAGGTCTGCCCAACGAAAATGTTGATTTAAGAGTTAGAAATATGGCTTGGTGGAGGTCGCCAGCTATGCCTGCTACCGCACTCGTAATTGGAAATCCAGCTATGCAAGATAAGGGTTGGGAAACACATATTCAGTCATTGGCAGGTGCTTTGCCTATTATGCTTGGAGACCCACGAGAGTTGTCCAAAGAGGATTTTAAAAAGTATCGTAAATATGCCGACTGGTTACAAAAAATGGAAAACACCTATCATTTTATGAGCTTCAGACAAGATTTGAAAGGATACGGCGAGCCCAAAGAAGGCTATTGGGATGGATTTCAACGTATCAATACCGAAACGCAAGAAGGAGGAATCGTTGGTGTGTTTAGACATGGAAGTCAGGAATCTGAACGTAGAATATTCATCAACTATTTGGCATCAGAAAAAAACTATGAAATTAGCGATGCTATTTCAGGAAAGAAATTCGGTATATATTCTGGGAAAAAACTAGCCGAATCGGGTCTTATTATTAAACTTTTTCAAAAATATGAAGGAGTACTTTTAGAGATAAAGCAGGTATTGTACAAATGACGCTGACAGTCAAGGTTATGTTAATTTGGTTAAAATTCTAAGCTAAAAATACTTATTATGATGAAAAGTGACAATACTAAAGACTACACACTGAAGGTGTTTTGCGGAGGTTTACTCTCCTCATGGATATTATGGATTTTCGGTGTTGGAATACTTTTGGGGCTTCTGTTGTGGGTAGCGGCTTTGGTATACCTTTTCTCAGAAAAATCATGGTTGAAATGGTATTTATTTTTTCTGTCTGGATGGATTGTAATTCCGACTTTTCATGTACTTGGGGCTACACGTGATTACCTCAATGGAAATGCAACCTTCAACCAAAAGCTTAATTTAAAGCAAAAATTCTATAATTTGGATCCGACCTATAGAGTATGGAAAAGAAATTCTGGAGTTTTTTTTGATGGATTTGAATTACTGGAAAATATACCCAATAATCTAACTGTAAAGGCTCTCATAAAACTTTTTGGATATCAAAAAGATGCGTATCTAGGTTTTTATCCTGATTCTCTGGAAAGTAAACGACTACTGGCTCGATATGGCAAGCCCATACAACTCAAAATGGTGGATGATAGGCTAAGCTTTAACGTGAACCAAAAACCCTTTAAAATGCCTCAAGCGTATTTAACCTATTTCCCTTCGTTATCTGAAAGCACTGAAATTTTAGTTTGTTTGGTTCAGAATGAGCTGATATTAATACAAACTAAAAAATCCAAGAATATCTATTTGATGGATGCAAAAACTACTAATATCTTCGCGTGTTACCTTCAAAGTCCAAATACCTACTAAACCAACTTAACTTTATTTGAATATTAATCAAAATTAATTGTGATAAATTTAGATATAAAACTAAATTAGCATGTTCATATATTTATAAATCTAAAATCACATAAAATGGGAATGTCCATGATGGTTTTTGGAGTGAAAAACTCTGAGAATATTGTAGAAGAAACCGATTTGTTCGAACAAATTGAAACAAGTGAAAATGAGGCAGTCGATCTAGGAAAAGAATTCATGCATTTAGCTATGGTACTAACCAACGACGTTGACCCTTTCTCACAGATTGAATCTATCGGATTCAAATCCGTATTGGGAATTTCAGGTACTGGTGAATTTGAAGTGGGAAGCTATAATGTAGTAGGTTATTTGAACCATCTACAACTTCAAGAAGTAACCAATTGGTTACTTAGTTTATCCATCAATTCCCTTGAGGACTTTGAGCAATGGTATGAAAAATTGGACGAAGAGGTGAAAACTACTTTAGAGGAGTTTGGCACCGATTCCGAACAAATCTATGAAGGGTCTTTTGAACCTCTACTTAGTTTATATCAAAAGTTAGTTGAAGAAGAAAAGGCTGCTCTTTTTTGTCTGTCAATGTAACTGCATTACAATCAATATTTTATTTATACACTAAAGCTTAATAATTTCATAGAATGAATACCCCTAAAAAAATATTTCTACTATTGTTTTCTTTTACTTCGTTCAATAGTTTTACCCAAACAATTTCGATTGCTTCTCCTTGGAAAATCAATAATGTATCCAAGTATGAACTACAACAACAAAATATAGGAGGCATTTACGGTGAAGACCATTTTGAGCAAAGTCTTAAAACATTTCAGATAAAAGTAATCAAAGAATTTCCAAAACCTAACGCAGGCTTCCTTGTAGAGTGGAAATACTTGAGCTATATCACCGCTGCCACGGATACACTCGAAGAAAGTTGCCCAATTATTGACAAAAAGTTCTTATTGCAAACTCCAATTTTTATTCGTGTTGACCAAAAAGGTACTTATCAAGGCTTGGCAGATAAGCTGGATTTGCAAAAAAAGTACATGGCTTTTTACGCAAAAAGTATCAAAGAAGGAAGTGCTCCATTTTGTATGGATATGCTAAAGTCCAATATGGCTAGAGGCAATAGCTTTTCAGATATTTTTGATGCCATTGTTCCTGAAATTCAACGATTTTTCGCTGCATTTTCTTTATTGCCTTGTGATGAAAAGGGTGAGAGTGTAGATACAACAGAAAAGTTTAAAAGTGCTGGAGGAGCAGTAACGGAGGTACCAAAGACTTTACGCTTAAAACCTGAAATGATCGGGAACGACTTGAAAGTAAGTTTTGAAATGAAAGTGTCTGAGAAAGAGTATAAAAAAATGTTTGAGACAAACACACGTAAAGCGTGGGACGACGAAGGATTTAGCACTACAGACTCAAGCAGAATTCGATTGGAAGAAAAACTAGCGGCCTTTCAACCTAAAAACCGCCAAAAATTAGAGGCGACTTTCAACAAGACTGATGGCTCGCTCTCATCTTTTGAATTTATCGTGGATGAATGGCTAATGATGAAAGGGGGAGAAACTCAAAAGTATTTTTTCAAAAAACAGTAGAAATAAGTAATTGTGCTGAATTAGATTTAAGTTATGTGTTTAGGCAATAGGCACGAGGCAAAGAGTGTTAACATGTTTTTTAGTAACGCTAGATATGTTTTTGCCGAATGCCCATACCTGAAAGCCGAAAGCACAAAAATTAATTTTTATTTTGCGGACTAACTTAATTAACGCTATTAATACTTGTTAAAAGTCAATAAGCTCAAAGTTTTACGCATATTACTTGCCTAACTTTGAGCTTACATTATTGCTTTATCTCCATTAGTCCTCCATTCCTTTACCTTCCATGATTTTTGGAAGATATTTTTCAATTCTTGAAATGCGGGTTTTGGCTTGTTTGGCTGAGGAAAAGTGCAATAAATACCCTCTTTGTCGACCTGGTGTAAGTTGTTCAAAGGCTGTTTTGATGGTCTCATCATTGTCGAGTAACTCTTTAAACTCTGCTGGCATTGTAAATTCTGAAGTAGGTTTGTATTCCACTTTCAAGCCTGCTTTTTCTATTTCAATTGCCTCCAAAATATATGCTTTAATCAATTGCCGATTTTGAGTGATTTCTTCCAGATGGACAAATCTGAGTTGGCGCCTATCTTGAACATTTTCGGTTTGTTGAATCAACAGTTTAGCTGGGTCTTTCATCAAAACACCTTTGAAAAATAACAAAGCACAGTAATTCTTAAAGCTGTGAATCAAGACGATATTGTTGCTTTGATACGTATAACAAGGATGCATCCATTTGATTTCTTCCTCTAAGTCGCACTCCAAAACAATTTCTCGGAGTGTTTCCATTTCCAACTGCCATTTTTGGTCTTTTTCAAAAAAACGATCTGCTTTCATTTTAAATAGGATTTAATTAAGAGGAAAATTGTATGATTGCTCAAAAATATCTTTATTTTTGGGTAATTAAAAATTATCGAAATGAACTTATTATTCTCTGCCAATACACCTCCACCAGTTGCCTGATCGGCTAAACAACTGGATGTCGATTTACTCTCACAAAATTTGTGAGAGCTGTTTTTTATATCCATTCACAAATAAGGTTGTTTTGCCATTTATATCAATTTGGTTTTACTGAAAACTTTATAACAACCTTTTAATGAAAAACTTACCGTATATTTTGATGGTACTTCTTGGCGGAGTACTCTACGGCATGATGTCGTCTTTTGTCAAATTATTTTATACTTATGGATACAATGCCGCCGAATTATCTTTTGGTCAGGCCCTTGGTTCGGCCGTGGTACTGGCCTCAAGCATTTTATTGATAAAGGATAAAGAGTCTTTCTTTTTGGATAAAAAGGGCAGCATCTCATTACTTCTCACAGGTGCGGCTATTGGGATGTCTAATTTTTTGTATTATCAATCGGTAAGCTATATTCCAGCTTCACTGGCCATTGTAATTTTAATGCAATTTACATGGATAAGCCTGCTGTTAGATTGGCTGTTTTATCGAGTTCAACCACGCAAAATAGAGCTTCTGACTGTACTATTAATTTTGATTGGAACGGTACTCGCAAGTGGTATTTTCGAACAAGAAATTCAGTCTTTTTCATGGACTGGCATTGCCTTTGCACTCGCAACCTCATTTACTTATGCGAGTTATATCGTTGCCAACAGTCGTATCAAAAATGAAACGGCATGGCAAGTAAAAAGTACCTTGATTATGACGGGTTCGGCGATTTGTATTTTTACTGTTAATGCCAAAACTATTATAACGAGTCAGCATTTTGATGTGAATTATGGGTATATGATTTTGTTTTTGAGTGTTCTAGGTACGACAATCCCAACGGTTTTGTTTGTGAAAAGTATTCCTAAAATTGGGGCTGGTATCAGTTCTATTTTGATGACAATCGAGTTACCGATTGCAGTTATTTGTGCGCATTGGGTACTTGGTGAATCACTGAGTAAAATTCAGTTTCTGGGAATTTTGACAATGCTTGGGGCTATTGTTTGGATGAATTATGTGAAGACAAAAAATCAATCAGCTTTATAATTTCCTGCTGACATACGGCTGTCATATTGCTGGTGTAGCTTTGTGACAGTCGTATAAATAAATCACTTGACACTATGCAAGAAATAGAAACTTTTTACCCTCAAAATATAGCAGCATGGCGAGATTGGCTTGAAAAGCATCATCAATCTCATGATTCTATCTGGGTAGTATTTTATAAAAAATCTTCTGGAGAACCTACTATTACTTGGTCAGAAGCAGTAGATATGGCGCTATGTTTTGGTTGGATAGATAGTAAAAAAGTGTCAGTGGATGCCGTACAATCTATTCAATTTTTTAGCAAACGAAAGGCAAAAAGTACTTGGTCGAAAATTAACAAAGATAAAATTGAAAAATTGATAGAGGCAAAATTGATGGCACCTGCGGGAATAGAGTCGATTAGGATTGCAAAGGAAAATGGTTCTTGGACGATGTTAGATGAAGTTGAAGCACTGGTAATTCCATCAGATTTAAAGGAGAGTCTCCAATCAGTGGAGGGTTTATTAGAAAAATTTGAAGGGCTTAGTAAATCGGCTAAAAAAGAAATGCTTTTTAAAATGTTATCAGCCAAGCGACCTGAAACTCGTCAGAAGCGTATAGAAGAAATTGTTACGCTATTGCAGAAAGGTAAATGAGGAAAAACAGAATTTATTCACTCTTCGTCAGAATCCTTCAATCGACAAGTTATTTTCGATTCAATACTTCAAAATTGAATAAACCCACTATTTTTGTTGATTACATATTTCAAACTGCATCAATTAAGAACCCCAATGATGAATCACATGACGAAAAAATCTTTGCTTATTTGTAGTATTTCTGCCTTTCTATTTGTTCAATGTCGAACAAGTAAAGTAGTTGAGGTGGCCGAGATTAAGGAACAAAATTGTATTTCTTGCTTTCAACCTGAATTGGTAAATAGTAAAGCTACTTGTGAAACTTCTGCGATTGTGTATGATGGTTCCAAAATTCTGATTGCCAATGACAAAGATATGCCAGATGGTCGTACTTCTGTTTTTGCTATCACTAGCAACACAATCACAACCGATACTTCTAAAATTGTTTATCTCAAAAATCCAATATTCAAGGCTGCCAAGAAGTACGAAGACTTTGCCATTACCCCAAATCAGAGCTTGATATTTTTATCTACGGGTTTTGACAGGGTAAAAGATAATAGCCCAGAATGGGATGGTTTTAATACGATTTTATATTGGGAAAAAGGGCAGGACGAATCGCCAAAAGTACTTTCAGAAGAAGGAAAAGCTACAAGCTCTGTGGGTTTGAGAAAGCAAATTTCGAAGGTATTGGCCAACGAAAAATTTCCAGAAGGCGTCCCATATTTCAAAATCGAGGGTTTTGCTGCTACCAACACTCACTTGTATCTAGGTGTAAGAGAGATTGGTGAAAGTTTTCAAAATCCAATTTATGTCATAAAAGTAATCGAAGTGCCATATACCTTCAAAGATGGTGTGGTTGCTCTGTCTGGCGCGATGAAGGTAATTGCTGATTTTCAGCCTGATAAACAAATTGTAGGCGATGTGAAATTGGGACTTTCGAGTATTGAATACGATCGTTTCAACAAACGCTTTGTGATTTTGACCTCTTATGAAACACCAGAAAATGTAGGTGCCTATCTTTGGACAGCCTCACTCAATGACTTGAGAAGTAATAAGATTTCGATTGTAAAATCAACCAATGGCGAGCCTCTAAAACTCACTACCAAAGCTGAGGATGTGACAATCGTAGATAAATCAACGCTGTATTTAATCAATGATGATGATCGTTTGAAGACAAAAGTAAACGGACAAACCCGCCAATTAAATCAAGCTTTTTATCAAGTGATAAGTTTGAA
>NZ_JBMLSD010000127.1:0-7806 GCF_049240685.1 Flectobacillus sp. | reverse complement strand
TTTTGCACCGCCAAAGTCGAGGCGGTGCATTTTTATTTCTTTACTATTCGATTTTAAAGATATTGAACATATTGAAGCTGTTTAAACTTGTGGGAGATTGCTTGCGTAAGCAATGAATTTATACTGTTTGAGCGAAGCGAGTTTATAAATTCTTGACTTTCTTTTGCTACTTTTCTTGTGTCAAGACAAGAAAAGTAGGGCTTTGCGAAGAGAAAAATAGTATTTATATACAAACTAAACATTCATTTAACTTTATTCTTAACACGAAAACACTAGCCAACAGTTACTTTTGCTTTTGCCTCAAAATAACCAAGGTCAAACTTTTAAATACTACAATTCCAAAAATAACTAGCCTTTTAAAAATGAAAGGCAATTTAAAACAAATACCAAATGGATAGAAATCAAATCACGGGGCTATTATTGCTGATGGGGATGTTGCTGGGGTACCAGTTTTTCTTTGCTCCGAAAGATGAACCAAAACAAGCACAAAAAGCGCAAGTTGCACAAACTACGGTACACAAAACGGTAGCTCCAACCACTGTTGATACTGTAGCCTTGAAGGCCGCAGCTGGTGATTTTGCGACGGCAGCTACTGGCGTGGCGCAAGATGTAGTTCTTGAAAACAAAGACATCAAAGTTACTTTCTCAACTCAAGGTGGTAAAGTAAAACAAGTATTGCTTAAACATTACAAAACATACAAAGATTTCGCAGCACATAAAGAAACTCCTTTGACAATCTATGATGAAGCGTTCGACAAACTTTCTTTTGAATTAGCTACAACAAAAGGTAATGTAGACATCAACAAGTTGTTCTTTACTACCCAATCAAAAGGTGGTGTGGTGGCTGAGGGTCAAAAACAATCTGTAACGTTTACATTGGCCCTAGCAAATGGTCAGTCTATCGAACAAACTTATACTTTGGCGGGAGAAGGATACTTAGTTGATCAAAATACCCAAATCAAAGGATTGGACGGTTTGTTGAAAAGCCAAACTGCTAAAATCAATTGGGTTGAAGAGGTTCGTCCAACAGAAAAAGATTTGAATGAAAACCGTAAGGCTACTGTTAACTATCTAATAGCTGAAGGTGAAGAATTCGACCAGTTGACTGAAAACCCTACAAGTGCCAACGATGCTACACTTGAAAAGCCATTAAATTGGTTGACTTTCAAGAAAAAGTACTTCTTGTCAGGTTTTATTGCTAAAAATACACCAATCTCTAAAGCACAAATTTGGGCTACACCAAATCCAGAGGATTCGGTTAATATCAAAACGCTTCGTGCCAACATGGAGATTTCTTTGGCAGACATGAAAGCTGGCAAAGGACAATATCAATGGTATTTTGGTCCAAACGACTATAATAAAATCAAAGAAATTGCACCAGCATTTGGTCGTAACGTAAAATTGAGTTACGATATTTTCTTGCCAATTACACGCTACGTATTTGTTCCTTTATTCAATATTCTTGAAACAGTATTTAGCAACTACGGCTTATTGATTATTGCCTTGGTATTGGTAATTAAGTTTGCGTTGTTGCCATTGACTTACAAATCTTACGTAAGTATGGCAAAAATGCGCATCCTTCAACCAGAATTGAATGCTATCAAGGAAAAAGTGGGTGATGATGCAGCTAAATTGCAACAAGCTCAAATGAAATTGTATGGTGAAGTAGGCGTAAGTCCATTAAGTGGTTGTGTGCCTGTATTGGCTACCATGCCTATTTTGATGGCGGTATTTATGTTGTTCCCTAACTTAATTAACCTTCGTCAGGAGGCATTCTTGTGGGCTAATGACCTTTCTACTTACGACTCTGTATTAGATTTACCATTTAGTATTCCATTCTATGGAAATCATGTCAGTTTGTTTACGTTGTTGATGACTCTTTCGAGTATTGCCTACGGTTATTACAACAACCAAAACACGCCAGACCAAGTAGGTCAACCAATCGATATGAAGAAAATGGCTTATATCACGCCAGTTATCTTTATGTTCGTAATGAACTCACTTCCAGCGGGTATGAGCTTCTATTACTTCGTATCTAACCTAGTAACGATTTTACAACAAATCGGTATTCGCAAGTTTGTTGACGAAGATAAAATCAAGCAAGTTTTGGAAGAAAACCGTAAGAAAATCGCTGCAGGCGGAGGTAAAAAATCTCGTTTCTCAGAATATTTGCAAAAGCAAATGAAAGCAGCTGAAGAAATGCAGAAACAACAAAACGAAGAAAAGAAGAAGAAGAAATAATTATCTGATTTGAAAATGTGAAAATTTGAAAATGTGATAATTTGATGATTTGAAAATTTGATGATTTGAAAATTATTAATGTAAAAAGGTCTTCACTGAGAAATAAATTGTTTCTCTATGAAGACCTTTTTTTTCTAAAATTCAACAATTTTCAATTTACTTAATCTTCAGATTCCCCCATTTTCAAATAACCAAATCTTCAAATTAGCTCATTTCCAAATTTCCAAATTACCCAATCGCCTAATTTTCAAATTAGCTCATTACCAAATCTTCAGATTCCCCATTTTCAAATCCTCAAATTACCAAATCTTCAAATTACCAAATTTCCAAATTTTCAAATTAGAAAAATCTAATCTTTCAGCATTTCTATATGCTCAATCCCATCTTCGAGATATATTTCACTAGTTTGCACAAAACCAAAAGATTCGTAAAATCCCTTTAAATACAACTGTGCCCCGATTTTGATAGAAGAGCCGTAAAGTTCTTCGGCTAATTCAATAGAATTTCTCATTAATTCCTTTCCTACTCCAAATTTCCTTACTTTCGGAGAAGTTACCACACGTCCAATAGATGCCTCCTCATAGGATACTCCAGGAGGAACGATGCGAGTGTATGCTACAATCTGTTGTGTTTCAGTATCAAATCCCATTAAGTGATGACATTTAAAGTCCTTATCATCAAGGTCTTGAAACGGACAGTTTTGTTCCACAATAAACACTTCGCAACGCAACTGCAAGATTTGATAAAGTTCTGTCGTGCTGAGATTTCTAAAATGTTTATAGTACCAGTTCAAATTCATAAGAGGATCGTTAATAGTTTGTGATTTTAGGTTGACAGAAGTAAATTTAATAATAATGTCATCAATTACCCCAACTTAATCGGCATTCGTCAAAGTTTATTATATTTGTACAATCACAAATTCCATGAATTATGAAGAAATTATTGTTAGGAGTGTTATTGGTGGCATCATCCTACGGCTTCAGTCAGGCCCAGAGCAATCTGTCAGAATACGAAGCTCAATATCAAAAAGCCTTACTTTTCTATCAAAACAATGATTTTGAAAAAGCTAGAATCGCCTTTAGCCAGCTAAGTAACCTTCGTTTTAATAATCCTATTGTTCCTTATTCTTATTATTTTCAAGCTTTGGCAGCCATCAAAGTAGGAAAATATGCCGAAGCAGAGGCTAGTTTGCAAAATCTTCAATTGAGATATCCCAGTTGGGAGAAAAATGAAGAGGTAGCCTATCTTTATGCAACGATCGCTTTTGAGAATAAGGATTATGCCAAAGGGCTACAGATTGCCAATGCAATTACTTCCGATTCGCTGAAGAATGATATCTTGGATTTAAAGAAAAACTTTCTTTCTGATATTACTGACACAAAAAAACTAACGTCTTTAAGCGAGCAATTTCCTGAAGAAGTTTTATTGAAAGAAAGAATTCAAGCCAAGTCCTCTGAAATGTCTTCGACCAAAGAGCTACAACAATACCGCTTGAACAAGGGATATCTTAATTTTGCGTTTCTGCTTCCAGTCAATATCGACGAGCTATCACCTGACCATCCTCGCCGTGCCAACCAATATGTGTTTGACATGTATCAAGGTGCAAAGTTGGCTAAAGCTCAATTACAAAAAGAAAAGATTAACGTCAATTTACAGGTATATGATATTTCTAACGACGGAGAACAGATGTTAGAATTGCTTAACAATTCTTATTTTCAAACGACAGATTTATTGATAGGACCCCTGTATTCTGAAAGTAATAAGTTAGCAAATGCCTATTGTGAAAGCCATCAAATACCACTTATCAATCCAATTTCTAATAATGAAAAACTCCTAGAAATCTTCGATAAGTCATTTTTGGCACAGCCTTCTATCAAAATGCAAGCCATAAAAGCAGCGGAATATGTGACCAAACAGGCATTTTTAGGACGCAACGCAGCCATATATTACACCTCTTCCAGTAACGACTCACTTTTAGCAGAGGCTTACAAACAAGTGCTAATTAAAAAAGGTTATGATATTGAGGCTTTTGTCAAAGTAACAGCCAACTCGGAGGTAATTGCTAGCAAAATTCCTGATAAAAAACTCAGTCATGTTTTTTTGGCAACTTCCGACAAAAAGGCAGGTTTGGCGATGCTCACGGCTTTACAAAAAGATTTGTCAACGCCACTGGTGACTACTGCTGAGGCATTTCAATCAAGCAATTTGAGTGGTACAACCGTTGCAGGAAGAGAAATTTACTGTATTGACCCAGAGTTTATTGACAATGAAAATCCAGAGGTAGATAAGTTTAAAAAGGAATATTTTGCTAAATATGGAAGCATTCCTTCCTATTATTCGTTCTGTGGATATGACATGACTTTGTTTTGGGGAAGAGTTCTTTCTAAATATGGTGTAAACTTCAAAAAAGGTTTGGACGATTTAGATACCTACAAACAGTCTTTCTCGACCTCAGGGTACGATTATACGCAGTCTCAAGACAACCAAGTAGTACCTATCACTACTTTCCAAAATTATAAATTTGTATTAGCTAAATAGTGCATGGGCTACCATCGCATTAATTTTTGACAAAATGACTACTAAAAACAGCCAAGAACTTTTCGACAAAGCTAAAAACTACATCCCTGGCGGTGTAAACTCACCTGTAAGAGCTTTTAGAGCCGTTGGAGGAAATCCTCTTTTCATTAAATCGGCTAAAGGTGCTTACCTTTACGATGAAGATGGAAACGCATTTATCGAACTTATCAACTCTTGGGGACCTATGATTTTGGGTCACGCCAATGAGCTAGTCGAAAAAGCCGTTGCCGATGCTATTCAGTTAGGTTTTTCTTATGGTGCTCCTACGCGTCGTGAAGTAGAAATGGCAGAACTCATTACTTCGATTGTGCCTTCTGTTGAGAAAGTACGTATGGTAAACTCTGGCACAGAGGCTACGATGTCGGCTATTCGTGTGGCACGTGGTTATACGGGTCGTGACAAAATCATCAAATTTGAAGGTTGTTATCACGGTCATGGTGATTCATTTTTGATTGCAGCAGGTTCTGGTGCCATCACATTCGGACATCCAGATAGTCCAGGCGTTACTAAAGGTGTGGCCAACGATACGCTAACAGCTCCATATAATGATTTAACTGCAGTACAAACGCTAGTTGATGCTAATAAAGATCAGATTGCTTGTATTATCCTAGAACCCGTAGTTGGTAATATGGGTTTAGTAAAACCAGCAGAAGGCTTCTTGGAAGGTCTTCGCCAAATTTGCGATAAGGAAGGTATTGTGTTGATTTTTGATGAAGTAATGACTGGTTTCCGTTTGGCAAAAGGAGGTTTTCAAGAACGTTGTGGCGTAACACCAGATATGACGACCATGGGTAAAATTATCGGTGGAGGTATGCCAGTTGGTGCTTACGGAGGTAAAAAAGAAATCATGGATTGCGTTTCTCCTGCGGGTCCAGTATATCAAGCAGGTACACTTTCAGGAAACCCAATTGCTATGGCAGCGGGTCAAGCCATGTTGACTTACTTGAACGAGCATCCAGAAGTATATGAACGAATCGAAACGGTTGGTAATACCTTAACATCTGGTATTCGTGCCAATATGCAAAAACTTGGTTTGAATTATACCCTCAACCACGTTGGCTCCATGTTTACCTTATTCTTTACGGATAAGCCTGTAAATAATTTTGAAGATGCAAAATCATCAGATACTGCACTATTCGGTAAATTCTTTAATGCGATGCTGAAAAGAGGTGTCTATATGGCTCCTTCACAATACGAAGCGATGTTTATCTCGACTGCGCTTACTGATGAACACGTTGCTCAAATCTTGGATGCGAGTTATGAGAGCTTTAAAGAAATTTCAGCATAGTTTAGCGCCAAATATCATATTCCATCGAAGGTCAGCAATTTGCTGACCTTTTTTAAAACCTCTCAGTTCCTTATGAAATCTTATCTTCTTTCTACTTTCGTCATTTTTCTCCTTTTTTCTTGTGGAAGTTCAGAAGCAGACAAACTTCGAGAAGAAAATCGTGCTTTGAAAGAGCAATTGCATATTGCCCAAAATGGTGGTGATTCGCATAAGTATATTCTCAAACTTCGTTTGAAACAATCGCATTTATCATTAAGCATCAAAAAACATATAAAAGATGCTATGAATGCGGTAGATTTTGAGATTCCTGTAGACAAGGAGTTTTATGATAGTGTAGAAGAAGGGCAAGAAATCATTGATAATTTCAGATTTGGATCAATGGTATTATATGGAAGCTTCGGGGATTGGGAAATGAAAGTGAAGAAAAAATATGTAAAATGATTAGTTTTGTGGTCTGAAGAATGAGTGTCTCCCATTAGAAGAGGTCTGATGCAATGGCACTTTCTTGTTTTCAACACAAAAAATTAAACAATAGCTGTTATTTCAACACAGCGCTTTTTCCATGCGAAATTATTCCATTATTATTCCTGTATACAACCGCCCCGACGAATTGGATGAATTGTTGGCTTGTTTAACTAAGCAAACCTATAAAATCTTTGAAGTGGTGGTTGTAGAGGATGGCTCGGCCATAAAAGCCGATAAGATTGTTGAAAAATATCATTCTGAGCTGGAAATAAAATATATCCAACAACAAAATACTGGTCAAGGATTTGCCCGTAATACAGGTTTTAAGCACGCTACTGGCGATTATTTCATTATTCTTGACTCTGACGCGCTGATAGAACCAAACTATTTAGAAATTGTAGAAAAGCAACTCAATAGCAATTTCCTAGACCTTTATGGCGGGCCAGACCGCGACCACCCCAACTTCACTCCTATTCAAAAAGCCATTAGCTACTCAATGACCTCACTATTTACAACTGGAGGAATTAGAGGGAGCAAGAAAAATCTTGGAGGTACATTTCATCCCAGAAGCTTTAATATGGGTATGTCGAAGGAGGTTTATCGCAAAACCCAAGGGTTCATTATTACTCGTATGGGCGAAGATATTGAATTTTCGATTCGTGCCATAAGCCTAGGTTTTAAGTCTGGACTTATTCCTGAGGCATTTATTTACCATAAAAGAAGAACTAGTTTTATACAGTTTTACAAACAGTTGAGATTTTTTGGAAAAGCAAGAATCAATATCAGTCGCTTTTTTCCAAAAGAACTCAAATTGGTACACACCTTTCCAATGGTATTTACACTTGGCTTGTTTAGTATTCCTTTATGGTGGTTGGTTTTCAAACCATTTTTCTATCTGGCTATCGGTATTTTTGCCCTATATACCTTACTCAATTTTATTGATTCAACACTCAAGAATAAGAGTATTCAAGTAGGTTTACTCAGCATAATTGCCGTATATGTGCAATTGGTGGGCTACGGTGTAGGTTTTATTACAGAAGGTTGGAAAAAACTGTTTGAAGAAAAAGGATACAAACAATTAGGAGACAACATCGAATATCCATCCTGATTGAAGTGATGAGTTTTGAGTGTGGAGTTTTGAAAAATTTAGTGAGTGAGTGATTGTCGATTGAGTGATTATTTTTAAAATTTGTATTCTAGCAGTAGAGACGCAATGATTGCGTCTTAAGCCGAGT